>DASURM010000301.1:0-10658 GCA_036280035.1 Burkholderiaceae bacterium
CGAGCGCGCGCGCAGCGCCTTGATGCCGCGCTCGATGCGCTCGGCCAGTTCGCGCTCGCGCTGCAGCGCGCGCAGCGTGTTGTGCGCTTCCTGCACGGTGAAGTCCAGGCGCGACAGCTTCTCGCCGACATCGTCGACCACCGCACGCTGCTCGCTGAGCATCTCCAGGTTGGCGTGGATGTCGTCGAGCAGGTGGGTGATGCCGGCTGCGCGCGCTTGCACCTCGTCGATCACCTGACGGCGCGACTCGATCGCCGCCACCTTGCCCTCGGTCTCGGCCAGCCGGCCGAGCAGCTCCTCGACGCGCTCGCGCGTCGCGGCCACGTCGCCGTGGTGCTCGGTCACGTACTGCAGGTCGGCCTTGCTGCGGCTGCTGATCTGACGGATGTTGTCGACCTCCGCCTTCACTGCCTGCACCACCACGTCGCGATCGGCCAGCGCCTGGATCTGGCGTTCCACCGTGTCGGCATGGCGGTGGAGTTCGCTCAAACGACCCTCGAGGTTGCCGACCTGCTCCGCGCTGTGCAGCAGTTGCGTGTGGCGCTGCTCCAGTTGCCTGCTCAACGCCTCGGCGCGCCCGATCTGCGCTTCGGTGGCGTCGGTCTGCGCCAGTGCGTCTAGCTGCTGTGTCTGCACGCGCGCCAGTTCGGCGAGCACCTGTTCCTTCAGCGACGAGGCGCGATCCAGCTCGTCGCCGACGCTGCGCACCTGCGTGAGCCGTTGCGCGCACTCGGCGGCCAAGGCCTTGCCCTGTTCGAGCAGATCGCTCAGGCACGACCGCTGCTCGTGAACCGCAGCCTCGTCCAGCTTGATCGCCGACACCAGATCCTGTGTCCGCTGCAGCGTTTGCGTCATCGTCGACACCTGCGACGCCAGCGGCTGCACGCGCGCCTGCAAACCCGTCATGCCGTCGAGCTTCTGCTGCACGTCGACGACGTGCGTGGCCAGCGTGTCGCACAGGTGGCCAAGACTTTCGACCTCGGCGCGACGTGCCAGCTGATCGGCGAGCTTGCGCTCGACGTCGGTGGTCACCGCATGCAGCGAGTTGACGCGTGCCTCGACCTGCTCGACGAACCGAACGCGCTCGCCTACGCGCTCCAGTTGCGCATCGAGGTCACCGACCAGCTCGCCCAGGCGGACCACCGACTGCTGGCCCGACTCGACCGAGGCCATCTTGCCGAGCACGTCGTTCAGGCGCGCGGTCAGTTCCGGCGCCCTGCCGAGCATGGCGGCGGCGCGTTCGCCCAAGGCGTCGAGCGACGCCTTGTCGAGCGCCAGCTTGTCGCGCAGCTGGGTGGCCTCGGCGTGCGCCTGGTGGAAGGCGGCGATCTCGCCGCGCGCGGCCTCGATTTCCTTCTGCGCCCGCAGCAGGCTGTCGTGCTGGCTGGCCGTTCGTTTGCCGAGCGCGTCGACCTGCGCCAGTTGGCCCGCCAGTGAGTCGAGTTGGCTCTGCCGCTGCGCCAACTCGTCGGCGTTGGCGGTCAGCACCGCGAAAGCCTTGCCCAGCGCGTCGGTCTCGCGTCGCATGGATGCGAGTTCGTCGTCCCTGGTCAGCACGCTGCGCACGCGGCCATCGGTCTCGTCCACGGCCCTGGCCATCGCCTGCAGACGCTCGTCGAAGGCATCGACCGACTGCTTGTCCAACGACAGCCGCTCGAGGGTGGCACGCAGCGATTCGGCGACGCTTTGCCCCTGCGCCTGCAGTTGCAGCGACTCCTGCACGAACGCCTCGCGCGACGTGCTGGCTGCCTGCAGCTCGTCGCCGGCCGCCTTGGCCAGCTCCTCCATGCGCGCCACGGTGTGCTCCGCGCGCTGGATCTGATCGCCGCCGGCGGTGAGCTTGGCCAGCTGGGCGTCCATCGACCACACCATCTCGTTGAGTCGCGTCGCCTCGACGACGGCGCGCTCGACGGTCTGCTTCTGTGCCTCGAGGGCCTTGGCCTTGTGCGCGATGTGCTCGGCCAGCGCGTTGAGCGATGCCAGGCGTTGCTCGGTGCTCTTGCTCAGCTCCTGCAACTGCGAGAGCGATTCGAGTTTGGCCTGCATCTCGGCGACGGCGCTGTTGGCGGCCTCGCAATCCGCGCGCGCCTCGCCTGCGCTCTTGCGGATGCCCTGCATCTCGCGCCTGAGCTGCTCTTCGGAGAGACGCAACTCGTCGAACTCGCCCTTCAGTGCCACCGCATGGCCGACCGATTGGCCCATCTCCGCGGTCGCCTGGCGCAGCCGCTCGCGCAGCGCCTCGAGGTTCGTGCCCTCGCGCTGCAGCTCGTCGAGCGCCGCGCGGGCGTCGCGGCGCTGCGAGCCCATCTCGCCGGCCAGCGCGCGGATCTGCTGCAGGCCGCCATCGGGAGCCGTCAACGCTTCGGCATGCTGCCGCGCATCGGCCACCTGGCCGAGCAGATCGGTCATGCGCGCTTCGAGCTGCTCGAAGTGGCGCGCGCATTCGTCGTAGGTGCTGACCGTCTTGCCGAGCTGATCGCAGCGGCGGGTCACGGCGTCGGTCTTGGCGCTCAGTTCATCGAGCGAGCGGGTGGTCTGCACCAGGCTCGGGCCCGAGGCGCTGACGCGCGCGAGCATGATCTCGAGCGCCGAGCGCTCCTCGCGCGCCTGCTCCACCAGCGATCGCAGATCCTCGTGGGCCTGCCTGCGCTCGCTGCCTGTCTTGAAGATCGTGTCGAGCATCTCGAATCCCCGTTTGTGGTCCGTGTGATCGCCGGCCGTACCGCCGGGCAGCGCTGCCGCATCGTCGTACAGGCGCTCGCGCGACGCCTGTGAACTACTGCCGGCGCCGCCTCGAGCGCAGGTAACGGAGTGACCGTTGGTGACCTTTCGAGCCGAACGCCATGCCCTCTTGACGCCTTGCGTTCGGATAATGGAACGACCGCATGCGCCGCAGGCGGTCTCGCCGCATGCGGTGCGCCCGAGCGGCTGCCTCAACGCCATGGAAACGACGCCGTTTCAGATCGTCGGCTGTGTCTTCTCGTCGCAGCCCGCCAGCGAACGCATCGACGACTTCGCGCACCAGGCGCGGCGCGAGCGCGCCGTGATCACGGCGAAGAACGCGCGCCAGGCCACCTTCGTCAAGTTCGGCGCCACCGACGCACGGCTGGTGGCGCTCGCATGCCGCCTGGCGGGCGGCGCACCGGCGTTGCGGGTCGGCTTCGCGTGCAGTGCGAGCGACCGCGCGACGTCGGGCAAGGACGGCGCGCGCATCAGCAGCCGCGCACTCGCACAGGCCAGCGAGCTGGCGGCCAGTGCGCGCGACGGCGAGGTGCTGATGTCGTCGCAGCTCGCCGCGCTGGTGCTCGACCTGACGCTCGAGTTCCGTGCGCGCGACATTCATCTTCCCGGCGGCCGCACCGCGGTCGCCTGCGTGCTCGAGGTCGACGCGGTCGAGCGCAGGGACACTTCGTCCGGCAACGGTGTGCCGGCCGAGCGCAGTCTTGTCGAGGCGACGCCCGATGGCATCGGCCAGGCGCTGCACGCGCTGGCCGCGCAGGCCGACGCGATGCAGCGTCAGCAGGCGGATCTCGTCGCCCGCCAGGACACCCTGCTCGAGGAGATGGCGCGGGCGACCACCCGGTTGCAGCAGCTTGCAACCCAGATGGGTTCGTTCGCGCAGACGATGGCGCAGCTCGAATCGCGCCGCGCGATCATCGACGAGGTGCAGGCGCGCGCCGACGGCGTGACACACCTGCTCGGCGACCTTCAGGTCAACCTGGAGATGCTCGGCGAGCAGCGCGCGGTGATCGACGACGTCGGCGAGAAGCTGGCGCGGCTCGACTTCACCGTGCAGGAAGCGCACAGCACGCTGCGCGCACTGCAGCGCGAGCGCGAACTGGCCGAGCGCATCGAGCGCGGCATCAAGGCGCTGCGCGCGCGCTCGGCGGCAGGCAAGGCGAGCGCGGGGTCGTAGGCGCGGCTGCTGCAGCCAGGGCGCAGCGGTGCCTTCAGCGGCTCGTCGAGGCGCGAGCCACCAGCACGGCGCGCTGCGGTGACGATGCCATGCGCTCGGCCTGGCGGTCGGCGCTGGCGGCGATCAACTGGCTCTGCTGCGGCTCGGCGATCGAGATCACGGAGTTGAGGGTGGTCACGGTCATGAAGACCGCGAACGTGGCGGCGAGGGCGCGCACGGCGAGTAGCGGTTCGTGGTTCATGGACGTCTCCCGGGGCTCAAACGGATTCGATGCGCACACTGTGCGCGCGCAACGCTGTCGAATCGATTCCGTCTCGAACGCCATCGCGTTCACTAGTGAACATCGCATTTCATCGGCAATCCGGGCGCATCGGCGCGGCGCCGGCCGTACCCGGGCCTTCAGCGTCTGCCGCGCTGCAGCGCGTGCGCACAGGCCGCCGCGCTGGCCCAGGCCCACTGGAAGTTGTAGCCGCCGAGCCAGCCGGTGACGTCGACCACCTCGCCGATGAAGTACAGGCCGGGCACGCGGCGACTTTGCATCGATTGCGAACTCATCTCACCGGTGTCGACGCCACCGACGGTGACCTCGGCCTTGCGGTAGCCCTCGCTGCCGCTGGGCGTGACGCTCCAGCGCTGCAGTTGCGCCGCCAGCGCAGCGAGATCGCGGTCGCGCAGCGCGGCCAGCGCGGTGTTGGCGACCGCCGGCTTCGCGTGCACCGCCAGCCAGGTATCGGCCAGGCGCCGCGGTAGCAGCGTGGCCAGCACGTTGCCCAGCCGGCGGCGTGTCGTCGCCTTGGCGGCCACCAGTTCGGCCCCCAGGTCGCGGCCCGGCGCGAGGTCGATGTGCAGCGGCTCGCCTGGGCGCCAGTGGCTCGAGATCTGCAGGATCGCCGGACCGCTCAGGCCGCGGTGCGTGAACAGCAGGTCTTCGACGAACCCGGCGCGCCCGTCCGCGCTGGCGACGCCGACCTCGAGCGACAGGCCGGCCAGCGCAGAGTAGGGCCCCCAGGCAGCGGCGTCGAAGGTCAGCGGCACCAGCCCCGGACGAGGCTCGACGAGCGCATGGCCGAACTGCCGCGCCAGCCGGTAACCATAGTCGCTGGCTCCGATCTTCGGGATCGACAGCCCGCCGCAGGCCACCACCAGTTGTGCCGCAGCCACCGTGCCGCGCGGCGTGTCGAGTTCGAAGCCGCCGTCGCGCCGGCGCACTTCGGCCACCGCGCAGGGTTGCCAGCGCTCGACCCCGCCACGGGCGCACTCGGCCAGCAGCATCGCGATGATCTGCTCGCTGGAGCCGTCGCAGAACAGCTGACCCTTGTGCTTCTCGTGCCAGGCGATGCCGTGGCGCTGCACCAGGGCGACGAAATCGCGCGGCGTGTAGCGCGCCAGCGCCGAGCGACAGAAGTCGGGGTTGGCCGAGATGAAATGGTGCGCCGCGACATCGCGGTTGGTGAAGTTGCAGCGTCCGCCGCCCGAGATCCGCACCTTCTCGGCCACCGCGCTGGCGTGGTCGATCAGCAGCACGCGCACGCCGCGCTGGCCGGCGATGGCCGCGCAATGCAACCCCGCCGCGCCGGCGCCGATGATGGCCGCGTCGACGTGGCGCATCGCGCCGATGATAGGCGGGCGATCCCCCGGATTCCGATGCGGCGGCGGACGTGAACCCCCGTGAGCAACTCGGGTTCCCCGCCGGCCGCGCGGGCAATGCCTACACTGCCGTCGTTTCGATGGAGATTGCCATGTGGCGTATCAACGTCGCCCTGCCCCACGACAAGCACGTCACCATCACCTCGGGCGCGCTGTTCTGGGTCGCTTCGTGCATGGCAGTGGCGCTGTTGATGTGGGCGTTCGTCGCCGTGCTGCAGCAGGGCATCGAGCGCGGTGAACGCTTGCGCGCCGCGCAGCGACTCGCGGCCACACAGTCGTCGCACAAGGCGGCCGCCACCGTGCGCACCGCGCAGCTCGCGCAGCCTGTCGGCAAGGAGTAACCCTGTGATCAGGCGCCAGGATCGCGGCTTCGCGGTGTGGAAGTCGCCGCGGTGAGAGGCGCGCACGCCGGTTTCGCGGGGTTGTCGATGAGAAGAGCGATCGCCTGCGTCGCACTGGCCGTGATGGCACTAGGGGCGTGCGCCGCGGGCGTCGATGCCAACACCGCGTCGCAGGCCGAGCTCGAGCAGATCACGGGCATCGGCCCGTCCGTCGCCGTCAGGATCCTCGACGCGCGGCGCAAGCGTCCGTTCGACGATTGGCGCGACATGATCGGCCGCGTCGGCGGCATCGGCGAGCGCAGCGCTGCGAAGTTCTCCGCCGCCGGACTCACGGTCAACGGCGCCAGCTACCGCGCGGGCGCGGCCGGGCCGACGCAGTAGAGCCTGGGCAGGCCTCCGATCACGTTCCATCGCCCGAGGGCTGGCTCTCGATACAAGGCGGCGCGCAAATCGGCCTATGCTCGTTGTGTTCTCATGCTGAATCCGCCCATGACCGCGACTCGCCCTTCACGTCTTGCCCTGACGATGAGCCTTGCCGCCGCCGCACTGCTCGCCGCCTGTGCGTCGACCCGGCTCGATGCCCAGTGGTCCGACCCTCAACTGCAGCCGGGCAGCCTGCGCGGCGCCCGCGTGATGGTGGCTTGCGAGGCGTACGACCAAGTGGTCAAGCGCATCTGTCAGGATCAGATGGCTGCCGAGGTCAGTGCGCGCGGCGGCAAGCCGGTACAGGCGCCCGACACCAGCAACCAGGCGCCGGGGCGCCCGCTCGGCGCCGAGCAGTACCTGCCCGCCGCGCGCAGCGCCGGCGCGAAGGCGCTGATCACGCACTACGTCACGCAGTCGGACGTCGCCGTCAGCGGCCCGTCGAGCGTCTCGTTCGGCATCGGCGGCTTCGGCTTCGGCGGCGGTGGCACCAGCGTCGGCACCGGGGTCGGCGTGACGGCGCCGGTCGGCGGCGGACAGACCACCGTCGGCTATGCGGTCAACAGCAGCATCACCGATGTCGGCAGCGGTCGGGTGATTCAATCGGCCAAGGCGAGCGCGCCGCCGTCGTCGGACGTGACCGCGCAGCTGAACGAGCTGAACAAGCTGGTGTTCGGTGCCGTCGACAACGCCAAGCTGTTCTGATCCCGGGTTGCGCGCCTCGCGCTTCAGCGCACGTCGTCGGCCGCGGCGATCACGTCGTCGACGGTGATCGCCTCCATGCACGCCGGCTTGCCGCGTGGCGAAGGGTCGCACTCCCGCCAGAACTTCTGGCGGCAGGGGCTGCACGGCAGCTTCTTGTAGACCACCGCCGACTCGCGCCCCCGGGGGCCGAACTTCAGCGGCGACTGCGGGCCGAACAGCGCCACCAGCGGGCGGCGCAGCGCGGCACCGAGGTGCATGATGCCGCTGTCGTTGCACACCAGCAGTTCGCAGCGCTCGAGCAGCGCCATCGTCTGGCGCAGGTTGGTGCGGCCCACCGCAACGATCGGCTCCGGCACGATGCGCTCGCGAAACGGCTGCGCGTCGGCGGCATCGCCGGGGCCGCCGAACACGATGATGCGGCCGCCGCGCGCGGCCTGCAGTCGGTTGGCCAGCGCGATGAAGTCGTCTTCGTGCCAGGCGCGCGGCTTGTTGGTGGCGAACGGGTGGATCGCGATCAGCCGGTCGGCCGGCCCGATGCCGTGCTGGTGCAGGAACGTGCTCGCGAACAGCCGCTCGCCGGCGCTCAGCCAGGCTTCGAGGTGGTCGTCTTGTACCGGCACGCCGTCGGCACGCAGCACGTCGAGGAAGTTCTGCACCTCGTGCTGGTCGTGCCGGTACGGCACGCGCCGCGTCAGCAGCAGGCTGCGGCCTTCGGAGGCGAAGCCGATGCGTCGCCGCGCGCCGCTCAACCAGGCGATCAGCGCGCTGCTCAGCGAGCGCTTGAGCACGTAGACGGTGTCGAAGCGGCGCTGCCGCAGACCCCGAACGAAGGCCCACTTGTCGCGCCAGGTGCGGTGCGTGCCGCGGCTCTCGGCATGGCGCGTGGCCGGATCCCAGGGCAACAGTTCGTCGACGTATGGAATGCCGGCCACCACGTCGGCGGAGCCCGGCGCGACCACCCAGACGATCGTGGCATCGGGTCTGGCGCGGCGCAGGTTGCGCAGGAACGGCACCGTCAGCAGCGTGTCGCCGATGAAGCGGTAGCGCAACACGAGGATGCGTTCGCCATCGCGCGGGCGGTTTGATGGGGCAGCCTCGATGCTCATCTCTGGAATTGGGGGCGCGACAGCTTAGCAGCGGGACGCGGCGAGCCCCGGGGTCTAGCCTTTGCCTTCTCAGGGCACAATGGCGGCCATGCCCAACATTGCCTCCATCCTAAAAACCGAAATTGCCCGCGTCGCGCGCAAGGAAGTTCGCGCCGAGACGCTGCAACTCAAAAAGGCCGTCAGCGCCTACCGCTCGCAAATCGCGACGCTGAAGCGGCGTGCGCAAGCCGTCGAACAGCAGTTGCGTGTGCTCGGCAAGCGTGGCCCGAAGGCGGTGCCTGCAGCCGCCAGCCACGACGACGGCGGTGTTCCGCCGTCGTTTCGTTTCAGCGCCAAGGGTCTGAAGTCGCACCGCAAGCGCCTGGGGCTGTCGGCGCACGACTGCGGCCTCCTGCTCGGCGCGTCGGGCCAGTCGGTCTACAAGTGGGAAGACGGCAAGGCCCGGCCGCGCGCGCGCCACCTGCCGGCGATCGCATCGCTCAGGAACCTGGGCCGCAAGGAAGCGGCGAAGATACTGGCGTCGCGGCGCTGAGGCTGGAGTCCATGTCCGTCCCTGCCATTGCGCTCGATTCCGAGGTCGTGCGAGCCCTGTCGGGCGTATCCACCGCCACCCTGACCACCGTGCTGCTGAAGCATGGGCTGCGCAACGTGTGGCTGCGCGGCACGCGGCCGCTGGCACCGCACCAGCCGCGGCTGGTCGGTCGTGCGTTCACGTTGCGTTTCGTGCCGGCCCGCGAAGACCTGGCGACACCGGCGTCGTGGGGCAACCCGATCTCGACGCGCGCGGCGATCGAGGCGATGCCTGCCGGCTGCATCGCGGTGGTGGGCGCGCTCGGCACCACCGACGCCGGCATCTTCGGCGACATCCTCGCGGCGCGCATGCGCCGCCGTGGCGTGGCCGCGCTGGTCACCGACGGCGTGGTGCGCGACGTCGCCGGCGTGCTCGGCACCGGCCTGCCGGTGTGGTGTCAGGGCACCGCGGCACCGCCGTCGGTGGCCGGCCTCACCTTCGTCGGCTGGCAGGAGCCGATCGACTGTGGCGGCGTGGCCGTGTTCCCGAACGACGTGATCGTGGTCGACTCCGACGGGGCGGTGCTGATTCCGCAGGCGACGCTGGGCGAGGTGGTCGCGGCCGCGGTGGAGCAGGAGCGGCTCGAAGGCTGGATCATGGCTCAAGTGGACGCCGGCGTCGCGTTGCCGGGCCTGTATCCGCCCAACGACGACAACAAAGCGCGCTATCAGGCGTGGGTGAAGGGCCGGCAGGGCGAAAGCTGACCCGGGCCCTCGCGTCGCGCTTCAGCGGTCGCAGCCGCCTGCCACTGCGGGGTGACGCGCCTTCACGCAGCGGCCCGTCTGCACGTCCATCACGTGCAGCGCGCCGGGCTCGTCGCGCCAGGCGATCACGAAGGGCTTCAGCCGGCCCGAGGTCGTCACCGCGTAGGCATAGGCCATCAGGCCCTCGCTGCCGTCTTCGAACGCGGCGCTGGTGACCCGCATCTGCGGCTCGAGCCGAGCAAAGTCGGCGAAGAACGGCATCACCTCGGTGTTCAGGTAGTGCCGGATCGCCAGTTCGCCGTTGGCGCGCAGCGAGACATCGTCGATCGAGCGGAAGAGCGCGTCCGGGTCGCTGCCGGCCGCCAGCCGGGCGAAGCGCTCGACGACGGGCTTGTGATCCGGGGTGCCGGCCGTCGTCTTGCGCAGTGCGAGCACGTTGCCGCGGTGTTGCGCGTCGGCGTGTTCCTGCGCGTCGGCGGCCGCACGCGTGCCCAGCACCACGCCGGTGAAGACAATGGCGAGCAGGCTGGCGATCAGGCGGCTGTTGAGTGCCATGGTGCGGTTCCGGCGCGGCGCAGGCCCGACTGTCGATCGCGGGTGTCGCGGGCGTCAATGACCGCCGCCGCGAAAAGCGCGGCATCGCGGTGCTTTTCCGCTGTGACGGGTTGCATCGCAGGACGGCTTCGGCCCGCCGCGGCGCGCCACGGCGGCGTCAGAAGGCGAACGTCAGCCCGACCATGCCCTCGAACTGCGTCAGCAGGTCGCCCTGGATCTGCACGACGCAGCCGCCGGTGCAGAAGATCGAGCCGCTGCTGTTGATCACGGTGAAGTAGCTGCGCAGTTCGGTGCGCAGCGCGAGTGTCGGGCCGAGCGGCCACTGGTAGCCGAGCCCGACGTTGATCGACGGCCGTACCAACGACGATCCACCCTGCAGCTTCGGGTCGAGGAAGGTCGCGCCGAGGCCACCGGCCACGTAGGGACCGCCGCCGCCGTAGCGCCCCTCGAAGAAATTGAGCCCGCCGAAGTGCAGGTAGCTCACCTGCAGCGCCATCTCGCCCGGGCTGCCCGGCGTGCTGTTGCCGCTGAGATCGAGCGTCGTGCGCTGGGTCGACAGCAGCAGTTGGAACGGTCGCGCGTCGTTCAGTGGCCATTCGATGCCCACCGAACCGGTGGCGCTCGTGCCCATGCCGACGCCGGCATTCGGCGGTTGGCTGTAGTGCAGGCCACTGCCGCCGCGCACGCCGC
>DASURM010000302.1:0-4129 GCA_036280035.1 Burkholderiaceae bacterium
GGCGCTCGCATCCGACAAGTTCCTGCGTGCGCTGGGCGTGCGCCGCGCGGCGGCTGCGCAGTGGGCCAACGCGAAACCCGAGGCGCGCGCCGTGTTGCAGGCCTACAGCGACGGCATCAACGCGGTGATCGCCACGCTGCGCGCGCGGCCGCCGGAGATGATGATCCTCGGCGTTCGGCCGCAGCCGTGGCAGCCGGTGGACAGCCTGGCGTGGGCGATCATGATGGCCTACGACCTGGGCGGCAACTGGAACAACGAGCTGCTGCGCCTGCGGCTTTCGCTGCGGCTGCCGGTGCAGCGAGTCAACGAACTGCTGCCCCCGTACCCGGGCGAGCAGCCATTGCCCAGCGCCGACTACGCGGCGCTGTTCCGTGCCCTCAAGCTCGACTCCGCCACCGCGACCGCCTCGCTCGATCGCACGCTTGACCGCTTGATGGCCGCGGCGCCGCCGTCGGGCGTCGAGGGCGTCGGTTCCAACAACTGG
Organism: Burkholderiaceae bacterium; assembly: GCA_036280035.1. Lineage (GTDB taxonomy): Bacteria > Pseudomonadota > Gammaproteobacteria > Burkholderiales > Burkholderiaceae_C > JAEUPI01. The sequence goes on from DASURM010000302.1 coordinate 485, forward strand.
GTGGTGGCCGGCAGCCACACGACGACCGGCTCGCCGCTGCTGGCCAACGACCCGCACCTGAAGCTGTCGGTGCCGGCGCTGTGGTACTTCGCGCGCCTCGAGGCGCCCGGCATCGAGATGGCCGGCGCCACGATGCCGGGGCTGCCCGTGCTGGTGCTGGGGCAGAACGCCCAGGTGGCCTGGGGTTTCACCAACACCAACCCCGACGTGCAGGATCTCTACCTCGAGCGCCTGCATCCGGCCGACCCCAGCCAGGTGCAAGGCCCGGACGGGGCCTGGTACCCGCTGAAGATCTTCGACGAGACGATCAAGGTGCGAGGTGGGCCCGATGTCGCGATCAAGGTGCGCGAGTCGCGCCACGGGCCGCTGATCTCGGACGCCGGCCTCGCCGACGACCTGCTCGGCGACAAGGCGCGCAACTCGTTCGCGATCGCGATGCGCTGGACCGCGCTCGACGCCGATGTCGACACGGTCAGCGCGGCGCTGGCGATGGACCGCGCCAGCGACGTCGCCTCGTTCATCGAGGCCGCCAAGGGCTGGGTGGCGCCGATGCAGAACATGGTGGTGGCCGACCGCGCGGGCCATATCGGCTTCATCGCGCCGGGCCGGGTGCCGCTGCGCAAGGCGAACAACGATCTGTTCGGCCTGGTGCCCGCGCCGGGCTGGGACGCGCGCTACGACTGGGACGGCTGGCTGGGCAACGACGCGCTGCCGCAAGCGCGCGACCCCGGGCGCGGCTGGATCGCCACCGCCAACCAGCGCGTGGTGCCGGCCGACTACCCGCACTTCCTGACCAGCGAATGGACGTTGCCGTACCGGCAACAGCGAATCGAGCAACTGCTGAGCGCGAAGCCCAGGCTCTCGCTCGACGACCTGCGCGCGATCCAGGCCGATGTCGAGTCGCTCGCCGCGGTGCAGATGCTGCCGTGGCTGCGGCGCGCGAAGTCCGATCATCCGCTGGCCGCGGCCGCGACCCGGGCGCTCGACGGCTTCGACGGCACGATGGCCACCGACAAGGCGGCGCCGCTCATCTACTGGGCGTGGCTGCGCCATCTGGTGCAGCAGGTGTTCGCCGACGAAATGGGGCCGGTCTACGAGCGCGCGATCGCGTCGCGCACCTTCGTCGATGCGCTGCAGCAGGTGCTCGACACCGACAACGCCTGGTGGTGCGACGACAAGACGACGCCAGCCGCCAACGAGACCTGCCAGCAGCAGATCGACAAGGCGCTCGGCGCTGCACTCGACGAGCTGCAGCAAGCCCACGGCAGCGATGTCGCGAGCTGGCAATGGGGCCGGGCGCATCAAGCGCGCTCGGAGCACCGGCCGTTCTCGCAAGTGAAGCTGCTGGCGCGCTGGTTCGAGCTGCGCACGCCGGTGGGCGGCGGTTCGTACACCGTCGACGCGACGCGCGTGCTGTTCAAGCCCGACCCGACGACCGGCGAGCTGTACCTGGCCGAGCACGGCCCGTCGCTGCGCGCGCTGTACGACCTGGCCGACCCGAAGCGCTCGCGCTTCATGCACAGCACGGGCCAGAGCGGCCTGGCGTGGTCGAACTGGTATTCGAACTTCGTGCGGCCGTGGGCACAGGTGGAAACCGTGCCGTTGTGGAGCGACGCTCCGGCATCGGCCACGCTCGACCTCGAGCCCGCGAAGTAGCGCGCTACGGCACGCCGTTGCGCCCGTGCGCGCGAAACCCCGGCCGCTCGCTCAAGCGCTCGTAGTAGGCCTCGACGGCCGCCAGCGCCGGGCGCTGCAGCGGGGTCATGAACCAGCGGTGCGTGGCCAGCCCAAGCGTGATGTCGGCCAGCGTGAACGCCGCGCCTGCGGCGTAGGCACCGGTGCGCTGCAACTGGGCATCGAGCAGCGCCATGTGCCGGTTCCACGCCGCGATGCTCGCGTCGATCGCGAGCGCGTCGGTGAACTCGGCGTTCTGGCGCACCAGCGCCATGAAGGCGTAGCGCCAGGCACTGTTCAGCTCGGTGGCCATCCAGTCCATCCATTGCTCGACGCGTGCGCGCGCCTGCGGCTCGGCGGGCAGCAGGTCGTAGCGTTCGTGCCGGGTGGCGAGGTAGCGGCAGATCGTGTTGGACTCCCACTGCACGAAGCCGCCGTCGCGGATCACCGGCACCAGCGCGTTGGGATTCAGCGCCACGAACTCCGGTGACTTCAGCGGCAGTTCGGGCACTCCCCACGGCGTGTGCTGGCACGGCACGCCGATCTCGGCGCACAGCCACAACACCTTGCGCACGTTGATCGAACGGCCCAGCACCTGCAGCATGGCTGCGTCATTGTGCCCGGCGCCGCCGACTTCAGACGTTGCCGTACAACAGCTTGCGTTGGGCGGTGTAGATCCACCACGGCGCCGGTGCCGCGCCGCGCATGAAATCGGTGATCGCCATGAAGGTGTCGAGCACGCAAGGATCCTGCCGCTTGCCCGTGTGCGCGCACAGCGTCTGGTAGAGCACGAACGGGTCGCGGTGCGCCAGCTCGCGCGGATGCTGCAGGCCGAGCGCGCGCAGGTCGCCGGCCATCGCGGGGCCCACGTTGGGCAGTTGCTCGAAGGTCTCGCACTCGGCGGCGCGCAACGCCTTGCGTGGCCTGATGCGCGGCCCGAAGTGCAGCGCGGGCCTCGGCGGCACGCCATTGGTGGCGTCCGGTGCAAGCGCGGTACGGTCGGGCGCGCTCACATCAGCATCTGGTTGCGCACCAGCCCGACTGCGACACCCTCGAGCTCGAAATCGACGTCGCCGAACGGCACCACGATGGTCTTGAAGTCGGGGTTCTCGGGGATCAGTTCGATCGTGCTGCGCGTGCGGCGAAAGCGCTTGACGGTGACCTCGTCGCCGAGCCGCGCGACGACGATCTGCCCGTTCTTGGCCTCGCGCGTCTTTTGTACCGCGAGCAGATCGCCATCGAGGATGCCGGCGTCGCGCATGCTCATGCCGCGCACCTTCAGCAGGTAATCTGGCCGGCGCGGGAACATGCTGGCTTCGACCAGGTAGGTCTGGTCGATATGCTCCTGGGCGAGGATCGGGCTGCCCGCGGCGACGCGGCCCACCAACGGCAGCGCGAGCTGCGCCAGGCTCGGCAGCGGCAGCGAGAACTGCTTGCCGCGCGTTTGGTTGAGCGCGCGTAGAGTCTCGGGACGCAGGCGAATGCCGCGCGAGGTGCCGCCGACCAGCTCGATGACGCCTTTGCGGGCGAGCGCCTGCAGGTGCTCTTCGGCCGCATTGGGTGAGCGAAAGCCCAGCTCGGCGGCGATTTCGGCGCGGGTGGGGGGCGCGCCGCTGCGTTCGATGGTGCTCTGCACCAGGTCGAGGATCTGTTGCTGGCGGGCAGTGAGCTTGGGGCTTTCTTCCATGACCGTTGCCTGTTGATGCATCCAGTGGCTGTATTTTTATACAGATGGAGCGAAAATGCAAAGCGACACCGTCGACCGCGTCGTCGTGATCCTCGGCACCGGCGGCACCATCGCGGGCGCGCAGGGCGCGGGCGACCCCACCTACCAGGCCGCGCAACTGGGCATCGACGCGCTGGTGCGCGCGGTGCCCGAACTCGGCGGCGCGGCGCTGCAGACCGAGCAGGTGGCGCAGGTCGACAGCAAAGACATGACCCACGCGGTCTGGCAGACGCTGGCGCAGCGAG
>DASURM010000303.1:0-3042 GCA_036280035.1 Burkholderiaceae bacterium
CCCGCGAGCAGCTCGGCGGCTACTTCCTGATCGACGTGCCCGACCTCGACGCGGCGCTGTCGTGGGCGGCGCGCTGCCCGGGCGCCGCGCACGGCATCGTCGAAGTGCGGCCGGTATGGCCGATGTGATTTCGGTAGCGGCCGCCGATGCGGCCGCCCGCGCCGCCGAGGCCGCGGCGCGGCACAGCTACAGCAAGCTGATCGCGATTCTGGCCGCGCGCACGCGCGACGTCGCCGGCGCCGAAGACGCGCTGTCCGAGGCGCTGGCAACCGCGCTCGCCGAGTGGCCGGCCAAAGGCGTGCCGCGCGCGCCCGATGCCTGGCTGCTGACGGTGGCGCGACGCAGGCTGGTCGATGCGCTGCGCCGGCGCCGCCTCGACGAGCAGGCTTCGCTGCACCTGCAGTGGCTGGCCGAGCTGCACGCCGGCGCCGACGACGGTGAAGCCGCCTGGCCCGACCGGCGCCTCGGGCTGCTGTTCGTCTGCGCGCACCCGGGAATCGCGCGCGAGCTGCATGCGCCGCTGATGCTGCAAGTGGTGCTCGGCTTCGACGCCGCAACCATCGCGTCGGCGTTCCTGGTCGCGCCGGCGGCTATGGCGCAGCGGCTGGTGCGCGCCAAGACCAAGATCCGCCACGCCGGCGTCGGCTTCGAGGTGCCGAGCGGCGACGCGCTGCGCGAGCGCCTCGCGACCGTGCTCGACGCGATCTACGCCGCATATGCCGAGGGCTGGTCGGATCCCGAGGGCGCCGACCCGCGGCGACGCCACCTCGCCGACGAGGCAATCTGGCTCGGCCGCCTGGTCGCGTCGCTGCTGCCCGATGAGGGCGAGGCGCTCGGCCTGCTGTCGCTGATGCTGCACGCTCACGCGCGACGCGAAGCACGGCGCAGTGCCGCCGGTGAGTACGTGCCGCTCAGCGAGCAGGATCCGTCGCTGTGGGACACGGCACAGATCGAAGAGGCCGAGGCGCTGCTGCGCCAGGCCAACCGCCGCGTCGGTGTACCAGGCCGCTATCAGCTCGAAGCCGCGGTGCAGTCGGTGCATGCGATGCGTCGTCGCAGCGGCCGCATCGACTGGCCGGCGATCGAGCGGCTGTACGACGCGCTGTGCGCGCTCACCGCGTCGCCGGTGGCCGCGCTCAACCGCGCGGTCGCGGTCGCGGAGACCCACGGTGCCGCGGTGGGGCTGGCCGCGCTCGATGCGCTGGCCGGCGACGCCCGGCTGGCCGACTACCAGCCGCACTGGGCCGCGCGCGCCGAGCTGCTGGCGCGCTGCGGCAAGGCGGACGCCGCGCGCCAGGCATACGCGCAGGCGATCGGTCTCGAGCGCGAACCGGCGGCGCGGCGCTACTTGCAGCGACGCGCTGCGGAGCTGACTATCGCGCTGCCGCGGCCCGTCGGCGATCAGAAAGAGTAGGTCGCCTGGCCCGACAGGATGACCACATCGCTGCTGTAGTGACCCTTCAGCCTGCCGACCGCGGCCGTCGTGCTGGGGTCGGTGTCGATGGTCGGCTTCTTGACCCACACGTAGCCGGCGCCGAAATCGAACGCGAGCTTCTGGCTCGGCTTGTACTGCACGCCACCGGTCAACCAGGTGCGGTCGGCGTCGGGAAGCCGCACCGTGCGGTACGCCGTCTGCACCGGCGAGTTGTCGTACGCCAGGCCACCGCGGAACATCCAGTTCGCATCGTGGCGGTAGTTGGCACCGATGGCGAACTTCCACGTATCCCTGAAGTTCTCGGGCGTGCTCTGCAGGACGCTGCCGTCGCTGCGCAGAAAGGTCAGGGACTGGATCGACGACCAGCCGGTCCATTGCGCGTCGGCCATGACGTCCCACCGACGATCCAGAATCCTGAAGTACGACACGTTGGCGATCGCGGGAATCTCGACGTTCGAGGTGATCGCGGTGTTGGAGAGCCGCGCGTTGACGGCACCACTCAATGCCGGCGGCGCCGCCGGCGCGACTGGATTGGAGAACGTCGCATCGCCGTTGACGTGAAACTTGATCGCCGAGCGGTACTGGGCGCCGACGCGGCTGCTGGCGTCGATGTCCCACAGCACACCCAGGTTCCAGCCCCAGGCGTTGTCGCCGCCCTTCACGCGAACGCTCGACTCCAGGCCGGCAACGGTGGCCGGATTCAGCGCGATCCCGGCCAGGGCCGCCGAGGCCAGCAGCGCGCCCGTGTAGTTGACCTGATTGGTGAACTCGGCGTCGATGCGCTGCAGGTTCAGGCCCAGGCCGAGCGCCACGTTGCTGGCCGGCTTCCACGACACGGCCGGGTTGAGGTTGTACGTCTTGATGCTCGATTTGTCGCCCTGGAATCGCCCGATCCAGCCGGCGTCGTAATCGGTGACCAGACCCCACGGCCCGTTGACCCCGATGCCGACCGACCATGCCGGGTCGATCGGCATCACGAAGTACAGGTTCGGCACAGCGTTCCAGCCGCCGGCGTCGCCACCGTCGCCGCCCAGCGTCTGGCCCAGCGCCGCCGACGACCCCTCGTCGGTGAACTTGATCGACGGCTTGACCAGGTGCAGCGCGCCCACGACCTGAGGCGAGCGCAGACGCGACATGCCCGCGGCGTTGGACCACACGGTCGAGGCGTCCTCGGCCGCCGCGGCACCGCCGGCGAAGGCGTTGCCCAATCCCGAGCCCGAGGTCTCGTTCAACTGGAACCCGGCCGCGAGGACCGACGCCGGGGCAACCAGCCCCGACAGCACGAGGGATGCGCGCGCGACTCGCGTGCGTGCGAAGAGTCGGGGCATGGACAGCTCCTGTTCTTGATTGGCCCGCTGATCGAGAGCGGCCTGGCAGACGCCATCCCACTCCACTGCGGCAAAGCTAGCCCATCGCGCCGGCGTCACCGTTGACCCGCCTCACGATCGTTGCCACCGGCGCCGGGCATCGGCCGCTGGGTTGCGCGCAGGCCACAGCGCCGGCGGTCGGCAGCCGGAGCGCGGGCGGTCAGCCAGCTTCAGGCTTGGCGTGCCGCAGCGACTCCAGCAGCGGCCCGATGACGTCCATCGGCAGCGGGAACACGATGG
>DASURM010000304.1:0-2512 GCA_036280035.1 Burkholderiaceae bacterium
GCCCGTGGCTGGCGCGGCTGACTCGCGGCGAGGCGCTGGTGGCGATCGCGCTGACCGAGCCGCGCGGCGGGTCGGACGCGGCCAACCTGCGGCTGCGCATCGAGCGCGCGGGCGACGCCTACGTGCTCAACGGCGAGAAGACGTCGATCTCGGCGGCCGACCAGGCCGACGCGGTGATCGTCTTCGGCCGCACCGGCAGCGCCGACAGCGGCGCGCATGGCGTCACCGCCGTGCTGGTGCCCGCCGGCTTGCCAGGCCTCACGCGCAGCCGCTTCGATTGCCACGGCCAGCGCGCCATCGGCCGCGGCTCGCTGTTCTTCGAGAACGTGCGCGTACCGCTCGACCACCGGCTGGGCGACGAGAACCGCGGCTTCGTGCAGGTGATGCAGGGCTTCGACTTCTCGCGCGCGCTGATCGGCCTGCAGGTGCTGGCCGTGGCGCGCGCCGCGCTCGACGAAACCTGGGCCCACGCCGCGCAGCGCGAGGCCTTCGGCAAGCCGCTGAGCGCGTTCCAGGGCGTGTCGCACCCGCTGGCCGAGCTGGACACCCAGGTCAGCGCGGCGCGGCTGCTGTGCCTGCACTCGCTGTGGCTCAAGGACCAGGGCCTGCCGCACAGCGCCGAGGCGGCGATGTGCAAGTGGTGGGCGCCCAAGCTCGCCTACGACACCATCCACCAGTGCCTGCTCAGCCACGGTCACGGCGGCTACGACCGCGGGCCGATGGAGCAGCGCCTGCGCGACGTGCTCGGCTTCGAGCTGGGCGACGGCACCGCGCAGATCATGAAGACCATCATCGCCCGCGCCCGCGCCGGGCGCGACGCGGTGCCGAACTGACCGGCTCGCGGCGGGCCCGGTGCGCCGGAACCCGCACCCCAAGCCGGCGCCCGCCCCCGGAGGCCACCCCCTGGCGAACCCCCGCCCCACGTGCAGACTTGCCAGCGCCGCCCGGCACCGAGCCCCGATACCGGGGACAATAGCGCCATGAGCAAGTCCACCTCCTCGACCCGAATCGCCCCCAGCGGCCTGCGCTACGCCAACAAGATCCCCGGCTCCCCCTTCACCGGCGCCGGGCACACACGCTCGTGCTTCCTGTGCGGCAAACATCGGCAAAGCGCCGGGCTGCGATCCAAGCGCGTGCTCGGCCGCGTCGAAATGGTCTGCGCCGCAGGCTGCGACACGCCGGCCTGACACCTGCCCGCGCGGGGGCGGCCCCGGCCGCTATCGCGCCGAATCGGCACCTCGCGGGGCGGCCGCCAGCGCGGCGTGCGCCGTTGTGCCTAACTTCGGTACGCCACGGTGGCGCGACGCCAGAGATCGAAAGCCAGCCCGGCGAAGGCGGCTGTCCAGGCTGCCAGCGCGACGTATAGAAACGTGTGCGGCACGAACTCGATGAACGGGAACCCCATCGCGCGGATCATCACCTCGGTGCACGCCGAGTACATGCCCAGCGGGAACACCGCGCCCCAGTAAAGCGGGTCGTAGCGCAGCGGAAAGCGCCGCACCCCGTGGCGCCACACCCCGAGGATCAGCAGCATCGGGATCCACCAGGTGCCGGTGGCCCAGTAGAACAGCGTGAACCCCTTGAGGAAGGGCAGCAGCGACAGCAGGAACGGCCCGTCGGCGGCATTGATGATCAGCAGCGATCCGGCCAGCGTGGAGATCGCCATCGCGCCCATGTTGATCCAGTACGGCGGCGACAGATCGTCTGGCGTCAGCAGGAAGAAGGTGTAGCGGAAGAAGATGAGCGACATCATCCAGATGTAGAGCATGCCGCCCCACAACCACATCGACAGCGCCAGCAGGTTGATCGCCAGCCGCGCCGGCTGCTCGATGTGCGGCGCCAGTTGCCCGCTGAGCACCGCGATCGACTGCGTCGCCACCACCGCCAGCAGCCAGCCGCCGGTGATGCCCTTGTCGAGCGGGGGCTTGTGCTCCTTGACGGTGAGCCCCGTGAAGATCGTGTAGGTCAGGCCGACCCACAGCACCAGCGCCGCAACCCAGAAAACGAGGCCCATGCGATCGTCGGCCTCCAGCACGACGAACTGGTTGCCGAGGATGCTGGTCGCCGCCGCGGTGGTGAAGAACCCCGGGCCGCGCAAGTGGTCGACCATGTCGCCGAAGAAGCGCCTGGGGTACTTGGCGATGCGCAGCAGGGTCAGCAGCCACAACACGCAGTAGGCGACGATGTTGAGCTGGAACAGCACCTGCGCGACGCGCGGCATCCCCATCAGGTGCGCGGCCATCGAGACGATGCCCGTGGCCATCACCATGCCGAAGTACGCAGGCGACATGCCCGCCAGGTCAGCCAGGATGCCGCCTTGGCGCACCGTCTGGCTCGGCGGCGACGGATCGTGCGGGCCGGAGGCAGCGCTCATCGTGCGGGCCCGCGGGCCAGCGACAGCAGTTGCTCGAACCCCGGATAGCCGTCGCGCGCGACCGCGAACTTGACGACCGACGCACCCCACGGCTCGCCCTCGCGCAACGCAGCCTTGAATGCGGCGGCATCGGCGACC
>DASURM010000305.1:0-4195 GCA_036280035.1 Burkholderiaceae bacterium
CTTGCCGTCGGCGTCCATGATGCAGGCGACGTAGCCGGGCACCGCCTTGCCGGTGGCGCCAGGGCGCGCGTCCTTCTCGTCGGCGCTGATGAAGATGTGCAGCAGTTCGGTCGAGCCGATGCCGTCGATCATCTCGATGCCGGTGGTCTCGCGCCACAGCGTGCGCGTGGCCGCCGGCAGCGCCTCGCCGGCCGACACGCACTTGCGCAGGCTCGACAGGTCGTGCGCCGCTCCCTGCTGGATCTGCGCCGCCATCGCGCGGTACGACGTCGGCGCGGTGAAGCACACGCTGGCGCGCCAGCGCGCGATCGCCGGCAGCAGCGCGTCGGGCGTCGCCTTCTCGAGCAGCACCGTGCTGGCGCCGATCGCCAGCGGAAACAGCAGCAGCCCGCCGAGGCCGAAGGTGAACGCCAGCGGCGGACTGCCGATGAAGCGGTCGGACGCCTCGGCGCGCAGCACGTGCCGCGGCCAGCCCGCGCAGGCGGCCATCACGTCGCGGTGGAAGTGCATCGTGCCCTTGGGCTGCCCGGTGGTGCCCGAAGTGAAGGCGATCAGGCAGACGTCGTCGAGCGCGGTGTCGACGGCGTCGAACTGCGCGCGCTTGGCCGCGGCGCGCGCCTCGAGCCCACCCGCCGAATCGTCGTTGAACAGCACCAACTGGCGCAAGGTCGGGCACTGCGGCATTGCGGCCTGCATCTCGTTGACCAGCCGTGCGTCGCACAGCGCGTGCGTCACCTGCGCCTTGTGCACGATCGCCGTCAGCTCGCGCGCGCGCAGCAACGGCATCGTGCCGACCGCGATGCCGCCGGCCTTGACGACGCCGAACCAGCAGGCGGCGAGCATCGGCGAATTGCCGCCGCGCAGCAGCACGCGGTTGCCGCTGACGAGGCCCATGTCGTCGACCAGCACGCGGGCGATGCGGTCGGCCTGCGCCCGCAAGTCGGCATACGTCCAGCGCACGCCCTCGCCGAGCAAGCACTCGCGATCGCCCCAGCCGCGCTTGATGGCGCGGTCGAGCAACTCGGCCGCGCAGTTCAGGCGCGGCGCGAACTGCAGCTCGGGCCGTTCGAACAGGAACTCGGGCCACAGCTCGGGCGGCGGCAGGTTGTCGCGGGCGAAGGTATCGACGTGGCCGCTCGGGTTCATGCTCATCCTCCGGGTGGGCGCAGGCAACTGTACCGCCGCTCGTGGCGGCTCGTATCATCGGGCGCATGAGCGACGCGCTATGGGACATCTCGCCGCCCGTGCACGAGGGTGCGCCGGTGTTCCCCGGCGACACGCCGTACCGCCAGCGCTGGCAGGCCACGATCGCCGACGATTGCCCGGTCAACGTCAGCGCGATCGAGCTGTCGCCGCACGTCGGCGCGCACGCCGATGCGCCGCTGCACTACGACCGCGCCGGCGCCGCAATCGGCACGCTGCCGCTGGCGCCGTACCTCGGCCGTTGCCGCGTCATCCACGCCATCGGCTGCGGGCCGCTGGTGCAGTGGCGCCACCTCGAACACGCGTTGACCGACCTGCCGCCGCGCGTGCTGGTGCGCACCTACGAGCGCGCGCCGCTGGAGCGCTTCGACGACGCGCTCGCAGCCTACGCCACCGACACGATCGAGCGGCTGGCCGCGCGCGGCGTCGTGCTGGTGGGCATCGACACCGCGAGCATCGACCCGGCCGCCAGCAAGACGCTGCCGAGCCACCAGGCGGTGCGCCGGCTGGGGCTGCGCATCCTCGAGAACCTGGTGCTCGACGACGTTCCCGAAGGCGACTACGAGCTGATCGCGCTGCCGCTCAAGCTGATTCACGCCGATGCGTCGCCGGTGCGCGCGGTGCTGCGCGCGCTGCCGAACCCGCTCGAACATTCTCCGGGGCCCACATGAACGCATCACGGTCCAACGGTTCGGCGCCGACGCGCGAGCAGTTCGCCGCGCTCGACGCCGCCGACCCGCTGGCGCCGCTGCGCCAGCTGTTCGAGCTGCCGCCGGATGTGATCTACCTCGACGGCAATTCGCTCGGCGCGCTGCCCAAGGCCGCCGCCGATCGTGTGCAGCGCACGCTGCGCGACGAGTGGGGGCGCGGCCTGATCACGAGCTGGAACCACGCCGGCTGGATCGACCTGCCGCGGCGCGTCGGCGACAAGATCGCGCGCCTGGTCGGCGCCGCGCCGGGCGAGCTGCTGGTGGCCGACTCGACGTCGATCAACCTGTTCAAGGTGCTTTGGGCGGCGCTCGCGCTGCAGCGCGAACATGCGCCGCAGCGCCGCGTGATCGTCAGCGAGCGCAGCAACTTTCCGACCGACCTCTACATCGCGCAGTCGCTGGCCGCCGCGCACGGCTGCGAACTGAGCATGGTCGACACCGAACAGATCGCCGCCGCGCTCGACGACTCGGTCGCGGTGCTGATGCTCACCCACGTCAACTACCGCACCGGCCGCATGCACGACATGGCCGCGCTCACCGCCGCGGCGCACGCCGCCGGCGCGCTGACGGTGTGGGATCTCGCGCATTCGGCCGGCGCGGTGCCGGCGGATCTCAACGGCGCGCACGCCGACTTCGCGATCGGCTGCGGCTACAAGTACCTCAACGGCGGCCCCGGGGCACCGGCCTTCGTGTGGGTGCACGCGCGCCACGCGGCGCATTTCGAGCAACCCCTCACCGGCTGGATGGGCCACGCCGCGCCGTTCGAGTTCGGCCCCGACTACCGGCCGGCGGCCGGCATCGGGCGCGCGCTGTGCGGCACGCCGCCGGTGCTGTCGATGGCCGCGCTCGACGCCGGCGTCGACACGGTGCTGGCGGCCGAGCCGTACGGCGGCCTGCGCGCGCTGCGCGAGAAGTCGCTCGCGCTGACGCGCGGCTTCGCCGAGCTGGTCGACGCACGCTGCGCCGGCGATGGTTTCACGGTGGTATCGCCGCGCATCGACGCGCAGCGCGGCAGCCAGGTGTGTCTGACGCGCAGCGAAGGCGCGTACGCGATCGTGCAGGCGTTGATCGGTCGCGGCGTGATCGGCGACTACCGCGCCGGCGGCCTCGGGCTGCCCGACATCCTGCGCTTCGGCTTCACGCCGCTGTATCTGCGCTTCGTCGACGTGTGGGATGCGGTCGAGCATCTTCGCGAGGTGATGCGCAATCAGGAGTGGCAGCAGCCGCGATTCAACCAGCGGCAGGCGGTGACCTGATGCGCAACACCGCACGTGCCGCGGCCGCTGCCATGACCCTGCGCCACGGCGTGTCGGGAGTCGCCACCTAGAATCGCCCATCGCGGCCCCGGGGCCGCCACGGGTGGTGCAGCATGGACAGCCGTATCAGCGTGCAGCGCGAACGCATCGAGCGGGTCCGCGAAGTGCTGGCGCGCAACGCTGCGCACGCGCTGCTGGTGCCGTCGGCCGACCCGCACCTGTCGGAGTACCTGCCTGCACGCTGGCAGGGCCGGCAGTGGTTGTCGGGCTTCACCGGCTCGATGGGCACGCTGGTGGTCACGCTCGACCGCGCCGCGCTGTTCGCCGACAGCCGATACTGGGGGCAGGCCGAGCGCGAACTCGCCGGCAGCGGCATCGACCTCGAGAAGATCCCGAGCGGCAGTTCCATGCTGCACATCGACTGGATCGCCCGCCAGTTGACCGCGGGCCAGACGCTGATGGTCGACGGCGAGGTGCTCGGCCTGGCTGCTGCCCATGCCCTGCGCGCTGCGCTCGACAAGGCCGGCATCGTGGTGCGCACCGACACCGACCTGCTCGCGCAAGCCTGGGAGCAACGCCCGGCGCTGCCGGTGCGCGCGGTGTATGAGCACCTGCCGCCGCAGGCGGTGCAGACGCGCGCACAGCGGCTGGCGTGCGTGCGCGAGGCGATGGCGCGCCACGGCGCGACGCATCACTTCGTGTCGAGCGTCGACGACGTCGCGTGGATCACCAACCTGCGCGGCGGCGACGTCGAATACAACCCGGTGTTCCTGGCGCACCTGCTGGTGGAACGGGATCGTGCCACTCTCTATGTCGGCGCCGGCAAGATCGACGCTGCGCTGGCCGCGCGGCTGCAGCACGACGGCCTCTTGCTGGCCGACTACGCGGCCGCGGCCGACGCGCTGCGTGCGCTGCCGTCCGGCGCGACGCTGCTGGTCGACCCGCGCCGCATCACGCTCGGTTTTCGCCAGCGGGTGAGCGCGGGCGTGCGGGTGGTCGAGGCGATCAACCCGAGCACGCTCGCCA
>DASURM010000306.1:0-2037 GCA_036280035.1 Burkholderiaceae bacterium
CAGAGTGCGCCCGCAGAACTCGATGCCCGGAGCGCAGGGGCCGCTTTCGTCGGAGAGGAAGTTCATCGCCAGCCCGAGCAGCAACGCGAACAGCAGCACCGGTGCGCCGTAGTGCTCGCCGAGAAAGCCGGCGGCCGCTGCCACCACCGCGCAGGCGATCACGCCGGGGAACAGCGCGCGAACCTGCTTGTGATATTGCCCAAGGGGCCGCCGCGGATCCGGCTCCGCCGGTCCGCCAGCAGCGCCCCCTCGGGGGGGCAGCGCCGAAGGCGCTTCGGGGGGGGTCATATGGTAGGAAGCTTGTGGTCGGCGAACTGCTCGCGCAGCTTGTTCTTCTGCATCTTGCCGGTGGCCCCCAGCGGGATCGCGTCGACGAACACCACGTCGTCGGGCGTCCACCACTTGGCGATCTTGCCTTCGTAGAACTGCAGCAGCGCGTCGCGCGTCAGCTCGGCCCCCGGCTTCTTCACCACCACCAGCAGCGGGCGCTCGTCCCACTTGGGGTGCCTGGCGCCGATGCACGCCGCCTGCGCGACGGCGGGGTGCGCCATCGCGATGTTCTCGAGGTCGATCGAGCCGATCCACTCGCCGCCGCTCTTGATCACGTCCTTGCTGCGGTCGGTGATCTGCATGTAGCCGTCGGCGTCGATGGTCGCCACGTCGCCGGTGGGGAACCAACCGTCGCGCAGCGGGCTGCCGCCTTCGCCCTTGAAGTAATTCGCGATCACCCACGGACCGCGCACCAGCAGCTCGCCGCTGGCCTTGCCGTCGTGCGGCAACTCGGCACCGTCGTCGCCGACGATCTTCATCTCGATGCCGAACACCGCGCGGCCCTGCTTGGCCTGCACGGCCATGCGCTCTTCGAACGGGGCGTTGGCGTGCTTGGCCTTGAGCACGCACACGGTGCCCACCGGGCTCAGCTCGGTCATGCCCCAGGCGTGCAGCACGTCGACGTCGTAGCGCTGCTGGAAGGTGCGCATCATCGCCGGTGGGCACGCCGAACCGCCGATGATCGTGCGGCGCATGGTGCTGAAGGTCAGGTTGTTGGCCTCCACATGAGCCAGCAGGCCCTGCCACACGGTGGGCACGCCGGCCGACACCGTGACGCCCTCGGATTCGAACAGCTCGTGCAGGCTCTTGCCGTCGAGGAACGGCCCCGGAAACACCAGCTTGGCGCCGACCATGCACGCCACGTAGGGCAGGCCCCAGGCGTTGACGTGGAACATCGGCACCACCGGCAGGATCACGTCGCGCGCCGAGGCGTTGAGCGAATCGGGCAGCGCCGCGGCCCAGGTGTGCAGCAAGGTCGAGCGGTGGCTGTACAGCGCGCCCTTCGGGTTGCCGGTGGTGCCCGAGGTGTAGCACAGCGACGACGGCTCGTTCTCGTCGAAGCTCGGCCACTCGAAGCGGTCGCTCGCGGCGTCGATCAGCTCCTCGTAGCACAGCAGCCCGGGCACCTTGCCCGGCGCCGGCATGTGCGCGCGGTCGGTCATCGCGACGAAGGCCTTGATCGTCTTGACGCGGCCGGCGATGGCCTCGATCAGCGGCAGGAAGGTGAGGTCGAAGAACAGCACCTGGTCTTCGGCATGGTCGGCGATCCACACCACCTGGTCGGGGTGCAGCCGCGGGTTCAGCGTGTGCAGCACGGCGCCGGAGCCGCTGACGGCGTAGTACAGCTCCATGTGGCGGTAGCCGTTCCAGGCCAGCGTGGCCACGCGCGCGCCATGCTTCACGCCGAGCGCGGCCAGCGCATTGGCCATTCGGCGCGAGCGCACCGCCAGCTCGCGGTAGGTCTGGCGATGGATGTCGCCCTCGACGCGGCGTGACACGATCTGCTGCTCGCCGTGGTGGGCTTCAGCATGCTTCAGCAGGGAGGAGATCAGCAGCGGCTGCTGCATCATCGATGTGTTCATGGTTCTTCCGTGGTCAGGCCGGCTGTGCGGTCGGCAGGGGTTGAGCGGAGAGCGGCACGGCGGCGCGCGCCTTGTCGGCCTCGTAGCTGCGCGCGGCGAGCACGAAGGCGGCAGCAGCGATCAG
>DASURM010000307.1:0-4244 GCA_036280035.1 Burkholderiaceae bacterium
AGCGGACGCGGCTTCTTCACGTCCCACATCTGGTTGAGCGCGCCCTCCGCCGTGACCAGCATCATCAGCGCCGCCGCCAGCACGAACAGCGCGCCGACGATCGTCATGCCGCTGGCGTTGGCGGCGAACTGGTGCAGCGTCTTCAACACCACGCGCGAGATCTCGGCCGGCAGCAGGTGCTTCAACAGGTGCTGCTCGATCGCCAGCTCGAGCGGCCTGAACACCGGAAAGCGCTGAAACAGCGCAAAGCTCACCGCCACCAGCGGCGCGAGCGACAGCGCGATCGTCAGCGTCAGGCTGGCAGCCACCTGCGGCAGCCGCACCTGCACCGCGCGGCGCAACGTGGAGCGAGTCAGGTCGAGCATGGGCGGCAGGCAGCGCACATGCAGCAATGTTCGCTCAGCTTCGCAGCGCGCCGCGGGCCAAGGTCGCCCGCGCGCGCCGCGGCGTGATGTTTGGCGCGCCTGTCCCGGAGAATGCGCGGCGTGATGGCAAGTGCACCTCTACCCGCCGACACCGCAGGCCCCGCGATCGTCGTTCATCTGATCGACGGCACCTACGAGCTGTTTCGCCACTTCTACGGCCAGCGCCGGTTCAACAAGGGGAAGGATCGGCCCTTCGGCGCCGTGGCCGGCGTGCTGCAAAGCGTGCTCGAGTTCCTGGAGCGCGGCGAGATGCACGTCGGCGTGGCCACCGACCATGTGATCGAGTCGTTCCGCAACCGGCTGTGGGCGGGCTACAAGACCGGCGACGGCATCGAGCCGGCGCTGCACGCGCAGTTCCACCCGCTGGAGGCCGCGCTGCAGGCAATGGGCGTCGCGGTCTGGCCGATGACCGAGCTGGAAGCCGACGATGCACTCGCCTCCGCGGCCCGCATCGCCGCCGCGGACCAACGGGTGCAGAAGGTCTGCATCTGGACGCCCGACAAGGACCTCGCGCAGTGCGTGCGCGGCGACCGCGTGGTGCAGGTCGACCGCAGGGCGAACACGATCCGCGATGCCGCGGGGGTGCGCGCCAAATTCGGCGTCGAGCCGGCGCTGATCGCCGACTTTCTCGCGCTGGTGGGCGACGCGGCCGACGGTTACCCCGGCATCGCGGGCATCGGTGCGGTGGGAGCGGCGCGCCTGCTGAACCGGCACGGGCCGATCGAGGCGTTCCCTCCCGAAGTGCTCGCGGGCGAGCGCCGCCAACAGGCGCTGCTGTTCAAGCAGCTCGCCACGCTGCGCAGCGATGCGCCGTTGTTCGGCGCGGTGGACGAGCTGCGCTGGCGCGGGCCGACGGAAGGCTTCGCTGTCTGGACGCAGCGCATCGACGCGCCGCGGCTGCTCGAGCGTTGCCTGGGAGTCACCCGGCAATGAGCGCACCGCGCGAGCCGTCGGCGCTCGTGGCCGCGGCCGCGCTCGCGCTCGGCGCGGCGGTGTCGCTCGGGCTGGCGCGCTTCTCGTACGCGCTGCTGCTGCCGCCGATGCGCGCCGACCTCGGCTGGAGCTACCTCACCGCCGGCGCGATGAACACGGTCAATGCCGCCGGCTACCTGGTGGGCGCGCTGCTGGTGCCGCGCGCGTTGGTGCGCATCGACGCCCGCGCTCTGCTGCTGGCCGGCGGCGCGGCCACCGCGCTGCTGCTGGCCGCGCACGGCATGGTGCTCGCCGACGCGGCGCTGTACGCGCTGCGGCTGGCGTCGGGCGTGGCGAGCGCCGCGGTGTTCGTTTCCGGTGGGCTGCTCGCGGCGCGGCTCGGCAGCGCGGGCCGCGCCGGACTCGTGCTCGGCATCTACTACGGCGGCACCGGGCTCGGCATCGTCGTGTCGGCGCTGCTGGTGCCGCCGTTCGCCGAGCGGCCGCTGCCGCATGCGTGGCAGTCGGCATGGCTCGTATTGGCGCTGACCGCCCTGCTCGCCACCGCGGTCACCGCGCGCTACACGCGTCGTCTGGCGGCAGCACCGCTCGCGCAGCAGGCGCACGCGGCCCTTCGCTGGCAGCCGTTCGCGTTCGGTCTCGCGGGCTACGGCATGTTCGGGCTCGGCTACATCGGCTACATGACGTTCGTGATCACGCTGCTGCGCGAGCAGCGCCTGGGCGGCGCGCAGATCGTGGCGTTCTACGTGCTGCTCGGCGCGGCGGTGGTCGTCTCGTCGTGGCTGTGGGCCGGGCTGTTGCAGCGCTACCGCGGCGGCCAGCCGCTGGCGCTGCTCAACGGGCTGCTCGCCGTGGCCACGCTGCTGCCAGTGCTCAGCGCTCACCCGCTGGCGGTGTTCGCGTCGGGCGCGCTGTTCGGCGCAGTGTTCCTGTCGGTGGTGGCCTCGACCACCGCGCTGGTGCGGCACAACCTGCCGGCCGCCTCGTGGCCCGCCGGGATTGCCGCCTTCACGATCGTGTTCGCGGCCGGGCAGATCGTCGGGCCGAGCATCGTCGGCTGGGTGGCCGATTCGGCGGGCGGCCTGCGGCTCGGCTTCGCGGTCTCGGCAGCGATGCTGGCGCTGGGGGCGCTGCTGGCGTCACGACAGAAGGCGCTGCCGGGCGGCGCGATATCTGAACATGCATAGGCTCGGATCCAATACACCTGCCCGGCCACCGTCGCCGCATGGCCGCTGTCGGCGCCGGTCTATCGCTGAAGCTGCGGATCGCGCGGCGCGCCGGCTGCATCGCGCTCGCGCCGCCATGCGCCGGGCGCCTTGCCGACCTGGCGCTTGAAGGCGCGCGCGAACGCAGCCTCCGAGTCGTAGCCGACATCCAGCGCGACCGCGGCAACGCTGGCGCGTGTCTCCAGCAGCAGCCGCGCCGCGGCCTGCATCCGCCATTGCGTCAGGTACTGCATCGGTGGCGTGCCCACCAACTGCGCGAAACGTTCATGCAGCGCCGAGCGTGACAGGCCGACGCGGCGCCCGAGTTCGTCGAGCGTCCAGTCCTGCGCCGGCTGTTCGTGCATCAATGCCAGCGCGCGGCCGACGAAGCGGTCGCGCAGGCCGGCGAGCCAGCCTGCGGAGGTTTCGGGCAAACGATCGGCATAGCGCCGCACCGCGTCGACGAACATCATCTCGCTCATGCGCGCAAGCATGGCGTCGGCGCCCGGGCGTCGCGCGTGCGACTCGGCCACCGCCTGCTGCGTGAACTGCGTGATCCAGGCCGAGGCCTCGCCCGCGTGCAGATGCAGCAGGCGCGGCAGCGCCTCGACCAGCGGATTGAAGGGTTGCAGATCGCAGCCGAAGAAGCCGCACACGATGGTGGTGTCGGCGTCGTCGTCGGACGGCAACGAGCGCCGGCCGACAGCACCGTCGTAGGCGATCGGCAGCGGCAGCGGCTCGCTCGCCTTCAACCGCATCAGCCAGCTCGATTCGGCGTCGCCGCGCATGCCCGGTGCGCTCGAGACGACGTGCGCGTCGCCGTGTGGAAAGACCGCAATGTCACCGGTGTGCAACTGCACCGACGGTCCGTTGGGGATCGTGGCCCAACAGCTGCCGCGTGCGACCGCGTGGTACTCCATCACGTGTTCGACGCCGGGCATCAGCAGCGGCGCCAACTGCTTCGACGGCAGCGCCTCTGCCGCCCATGCGTTGTTGCCGCTGACGTTGAAGAACACCGCGCCGCGCAAGCGCACTGCGCGCAGCACGTCGGACAGCGTGTCGGAGCTCATCGCGGCGTCTCGGGCAAGCAGCGTGGACGCTCGAGCAAGCCGACGCGAGCCGCAGCCCCAAGTGCGGACGCGCGAGCAAGATCGAACGACGCTGCGTCATGTGCAGCGATGCGGGCCTCGGAAGAATCGCTGCCACCGACTTCCATCACTCGCGGAGCTTCACATGCCATCACTGCCCTACCTCACGCTGGACAAGGACGTTCGCCAGATGCGCCTTTCCGACATCGAGTCCTTCGCGGCCCGCATCAGCGGCGGCGTGCTGACCGCTGCCGACGACGGGTTCGACGAAGGTCGCAAGGTCTGGAACGCCACCGTCGACCGGCGCCCGGCGCTGATCGCGCGCTGCCTCTCCGACAGCGACGTGAGCACCGCCGTGCGCTTTGCCGCATCGCATCGCATGCTGACCAGCGTGCGAGGCGGCGGGCATCATATCGCCGGCAACGCGGTGGCCGAGGGCGGGTTGATGATCGACCTGTCGGGCATGCGATCGATCCGGATCGATGCGGTCAAGCGCACGGCCCGCGTGGCTGCCGGTGCGCTGCTCGGCGACTTCGATCGCGAGGCGCAGGCGCATGGCCTGGCCACGCCACTGGGCATCAACTCGACCACCG
>DASURM010000308.1:0-2836 GCA_036280035.1 Burkholderiaceae bacterium
ACCGGCCCGCTGGCGCCGTTCGGCGAGGCCGACCGCTGGGTGATCGAGCAGATGCAGGCCGCGTTCAAGGGTGGGCTCTCGATCGGCGGCACGAAGCACGAGGTGCAGATCATCCTCAAGGACAGCCAGTCGAGCCCCAACCGCGCCGGCGAGGTGGCCAACGACCTGATCCTCAAGGACAAGGTGGCGCTGATGCTCACCGCCGGCACCCCCGAGACCGCCAACCCGGTGAGCGACGCCTGCGAGCTGAACGGCCTGCCGTGCGTCAGCTCGGTGGTGCCGTGGCAACCGTGGTTCTTCGGCCGCAAGGGCGACCCTGCCAAGGGTTTCGAGTGGACGTATCACGTGTTCTGGGGTCTGGAGGACGTGATCGCCAACTACACCAACGGCTGGAAGAGCGTGGCCACCAACAAGAAGGTGGGCGGCCTCTTTCCCAACGACGGCGACGGCAACGCCTGGGGCGACAAGGAACTCGGCTTTCCGAAGCCGCTGGCGGGCATGAGCTTCTCGCTGCTCGACCCGGGGCGCTACCAGAACGGCACGCAGGATTTCAGCGCGCAGATCGCCGCCTTCAAGAAGGACGGCGTCGAGATCGTCACCGGCGTGATGATCCCGCCCGATGCCAAGACCTTCCTCACGCAGGCCAGCCAGCAGGGTTTCAAGCCCAAGGTGATCACGCTGGGCAAGGCGCTGCTGTTCCCGGGCGCGATCGAGGCGCTCGGCGAGTTGGGCGACGGCCTCACCACCGAGGTGTGGTGGAGCCCGTCGCATCCGTTCACGTCGTCGCTGACCAAGCAGAGCGCCAAGGCGCTGGCCGGGGCCTACGAGAGCGGCACCAAGCGACAGTGGACGCAGCCGATCGGCTTCGCGCACGCGCTGTGCGAAGTGGCCGCCGACACGTTGAAGCGCGCCAAGTCGCTGAAGGCGGCCGACGTGCGCGATGCCGTCGCGACGACCAACCTGGCTACCGTGGTGGGCCCGGTGCAGTGGGGCGGCAAAGGGCCGTTCAAGAACGTGAGCAAGACGCCGCTGGTGCTCGGCCAGTGGGTCAAGGGCAGGGAGCACAAGTACGAGTTGGTGATCGTCAACAACCAGGCGGCGGCGCAGATCCCGACCGGCGGCACGATGAAGTTGATGGCCTGAGCCACGGCCAGCGCTGTTCGCATGCCGATCCTCGCCCTGCATGGCGTCACCAAGTCGTACGGCGCGCTGAAGGTGACCGACAAGGT
The DNA here is from genome assembly GCA_036280035.1 of Burkholderiaceae bacterium. Taxonomy (GTDB): domain Bacteria; phylum Pseudomonadota; class Gammaproteobacteria; order Burkholderiales; family Burkholderiaceae_C; genus JAEUPI01. The sequence continues at coordinate 1,230 of DASURM010000308.1, forward strand.
CTCGCTGGCCGTGCGCTCCGGCGAGACCCTGGGCATCCTCGGCCCCAACGGCGCGGGCAAGACCACGCTGTTCAACCTCATCTGCGGCGACGTCGCGGTCGACGCCGGCCGCATCGAGTTCGAGGGCCGCGACATCACCGCGCTGCCGCCGCATCAGCGCTGCCGGCTCGGCCTGGGGCGCACGTATCAGGTGCCGCAGCCGTTCGGTCAGCTCAGCGTGTTCGAGAACCTGGTGGCCGCCGCGTGCTTCGGTGGCGGCCAGCGCGAGCGCGAGGCCTGGCACACCGCCAGCGAGGTGCTGGCGCAGACTGGCCTGCACAGGCACGCCAACCAGCGCGCCGGCGCACTGACCTTGCTCGACCGCAAGCGGCTCGAACTGGCGCGTGCGCTGGCCACGCGGCCGAAGGTGCTGCTGCTCGACGAGATCGCCGGCGGCCTCGCCGAGCACGAGGCGCGCGCGTTGGTAGGCGAACTCGCGCGCATCAAGGCCGGTGGCGTCACGATGGTGTGGATCGAACACGTCGTGCACGCGTTGCTGGCGATCGCCGACCGCCTGTTCGTCATCGACTTCGGCCAGCCGATCGCCGAAGGCCCGCCACACGAAGTGCTGGCCAACCCGCAAGTGCAGCGCGTGTACCTGGGGGTGGAGGCATGACGGGCGAGGCGCTGCTGATCGAGACGCGCGGCCTCAGCGCGCACTACGGCGACGCGCAGGCGTTGTTCGGCATCGACTTTCGCCTGCGCGCCGGCGAGGTGGTGGCGATCATCGGCGCCAACGGCGCCGGCAAGAGCACGTTCCTGAAGGCGCTCACCGGCCTGGTGAAGTGCGCGCGCGACGCGGTGCGTTTTCGCGGGCAGCCGATCGGCTCGGCGCCGCCGGGGGCGATCGTGCGCCAGGGGCTGGCGATGGTGCCCGAGGGGCGGCGGCTGTTCCCGTCGCTGAGCGTCGAAGAGAACCTGCTGATGGGTGCGTTCGCGAAGCGGCCCGGGCCGTGGAGCCTGAAGCGGTTGTTCGGGCTGTTTCCGGTTCTCGAAGCCAAGCGTCGCGCGCCGGCCACCGCGCTGTCGGGTGGCCAGCAGCAGATGGTGGCGATCGGCCGTTCGCTGATGGGCAACCCGAGCGTGCTGCTGTGCGACGAGCTGAGCCTCGGGCTGGCGCCGATCGTGATCAAGGAAATCTACGACGCGGTGCCGACGCTGACGCGCGAAGGCATGAGCCTGGTGATCGTCGAGCAGGACGTCGCGGTCGCACAGCGCGTGTCGCAGCGCGTGGTGTGCTTCCAGGAGGGGCGCGTGTCGCTCGAGGGCGCGAGCGACAGCTTGACGCGGGAGCAGATCAGCAGGGCGTACTTCGGTGTTTGACGGCATGGCAGAGACGGTGCGGCGCGGCGGGCGGTACCCGATGGTGGCTCCTACTGTCGCGGTCGGCGCTACGCGCCGACTTCGCTGCGATGCTCGCGCCACAAGGGCGGCTGCGATGCCGCTCGCGGCGGCGCTGAACGCGCCGCCGCGTCATGGCTTCTCGCCGGTCCGGCCCCTGCGGGTCCGGACTGCCCCTTGCGTCGCTGCGCTTCTCGCCGCGCCACAAGTCGCCCCCACCGGGTACC
>DASURM010000309.1:0-2890 GCA_036280035.1 Burkholderiaceae bacterium
GACGCACCCGTCGGTGCCGGCGCGCACGCTGCAGGAGCTGGCGAGCTGGGCCAAGGCCAACCCGCAGAAGGCGGTGTACGCGTCGTTCAGCCCGGGCACGCCGTCGCAGTTTCTCGGTTTTCAGCTCAACGAGTTGCTGAAGCTCGACATGGTGCACGTGCCGTACAAGGGTTCGGCGCCGCAGGTCACCGCGCTGCTGGGTGGGCAGGTGCCGCTCGGCTTCACGCAGATCCAGACCTCGATCCAGCACATCAACGCCGGCAAGCTCCATGCGATCGCGGTCACCAGCGCGCAGCGCTCGCGCTTCCTGCCCCAGGTGCCGACGCTGCACGAGCTGGGCTATCCGGCGCTCGACACCACGATCTGGTTCGGCCTGATGGCGCCTGCTGCGACGCCGGCGCCGGTGCTCGACGCGATCGCCGCGGCGGCGGTCAAGGCACAGGCCGACCCGGGCTACCGCGCCAAGCTCGAACAGCAGGGCTTCGACGTGCCCACCGAATCCGGCGCCGCGTTCGCGGCGTCGATCGCGCAGGAGAGCGCGCGCTGGGCCAAGCTGGTCAAGGCCACGGGCTTCAAGGCCGACGACTGACGGCGCCTACCTGGGCTCTGCGGTCTCTGCCATCAGCGCGGCGATCGCGGCGCCGAGCATCATCTCGTCCTCGGCGCCGAAGCCGTGGCGGCGCAGGCGGCCGCGGCGGTCGAACAGCAGCAGGCTCGGCGTGCCTTGCAGGCCGTAGGCGCTCATCGTCTGCGGGATCGGGCCGTCGGTGCCCGGTGCGTCGATGGCCACCGGGAAGCCGATGCGAAATTCGTACAGGAACGCCTCCAGCGACGTGCGCGTCATCGCCTCGTGGTGCTCGAACACGCTGTGCAGCCCGATCACCGCGACGTCGGCCGGGTCGAACGCCGCGTGCACGCGCTTGGCCTGCGGCAGGCCGTGCAGCACGCAGCCCGGGCACAGCATCTGAAATGCTTCCATCACCACCACGCGGCCGCGCAGTTGCTCCAGCGTCGGCGCCGGCAGCGCCGGCGTCGTGTTGAGCCACTCGCTCACCACCCAGGCGGGCGCCGGCTGCGGTGCCGTCAGGCCGAAGCGATCGGTTGCGATATTCATCGGGCAGCCTCCGTCGTGCCATTGTCGCGCGAGCCCACGGGCGGCGAAGCATCCGCGAGCAAGGTGGCCGTTTACGCGACGCTCCCCGTCGACCAGAAAGAAGCGCCCGAGCTGGTGCTCGCCAAGCAGGCGCTGGCAGCGCTCCGAACCCCGCTACACCGGCACCGCAGAGGGTTGCGCGATGCGCTGCGCCAGCGCCTGCGCGCCCGCGCCGAACGCATAGGCGTCCATGCCGAGGCAGCCCACGCTCACGCTGTCGTGCACGCGCAGCGCCGGGCCTTCGCTGCCGGCGCCGGCGGCCACGAACCACGGCAGCAGGTGCTCGTCGGTCGGATGCATCAGCGCGGCGTGCGGCGCCTGCCGGCGATAGTCGAACAGCGCCGCGGTGTCCTGCGCGGCGCTGCACTGCGCGAACCAGCGGCGGAACGCCGCGCTCTCGGGCATCTCGGGCTCGCCGTCGAGTGCCGTCTGATCGTGCGGCCGGCGCGAGAACACCAACCGCAGGTTGTGCGTGATGCTGCCGCTGCCCATCACGAGGATGCCTTCGTCGCGCAGCGGCGCCAGCGCGCGGCCGAGCGCGAACAGCTTCTCGGGCGACCAGTCGGGCGGGAACGCCAGCGGCAGCACCGGCACGTCGGCCTGCGGGTACGCATAGCGCAGCGGCACCCAGATGCCGTGGTCGAGGCCGCCGTCGCTCGTCACGTGCACCGGCAACCCGGCGTCGCGCACGCGCTGCGCGACGCGCGGCGCCAGCTCGGGCGCGCCCGGCGCGTCGTAGCGCAGTTCGTACAGCGCGGCAGGGAAGCCGCCGAAGTCGTGCACCGTGTCGTGGCGCGGCGCGGCCAGCAGCACCGGCTCGCGGGTCAGCGAGTGCGCCGACGCGACGACGATCGCGCGCGGCCGCCCGAACGCGGCGTCGATCGCCGGGCCGAGTTGCTGCATGAACGCGCCGGTGACGCCCGGCTCGAGTGCGAGCATCGGCGAGCCGTGCGAGACGAACAGCGAAGGCAGTGTGGTCATGCTGTCGATTACAGCACCGGCCGCGTCGCCCCGTGTTGAGGCGGGTTGCACGCAGGGTTGCAGGCCGTTGTCGGGTGCCGGCATCGGAGGCCGGGCAGCAGAGGGTGGGGGCGTTGGTGTACCGTCGCGCCATGACTCGACCCAGCCCGAGCCCGCGGCTCGACGTCGGCATCGTCGCGCTGGCCGCCCGCCAGCTTCGGCGCGACCTGCGCGCGGGCGAACTGCGGCTGCTGATGGTGGCGGTGTTGCTGGCCGTGGCCGCGCTGACCGCGGTGGCGTTCCTGGCCAACCGCCTCAACACCGCGCTCGAACGCGATGCGCGCGCACTGCTCGGCGGCGACGCCATCGTGGCCAGCGACCTGCCGGCGCCGCCGGCGTTTGCGCAGCGCGCCGAGGCGCTGCACCTGCGCACCGCGACGCAGGCGGTGTTTCCGAGCATGGCGCGCGCCAGCGAAGCGCGCGGCGGCGCCACGCGGCTGGTGTCGCTGAAGGCGGTGAGCGCGGCCTATCCGCTGCGCGGTCGCCTCGCGTTGCGCGGCGCCGACGGCGTCGAGCGCTCGCTGGCCGCGGCGCCGCCGCGCGGCCACGCCTGGGTCGACGCATCGCTGCTGTCGGCGCTGCAGTTGTCGATCGGCGACACGCTGCTGCTCGGCGACGCGTCGTTCACGATCGATCGCGTGATCGTGCTCGAGCCCGATCGCGGCGCCGGCTTCTCGAGCTTCGCGCCGCGCGTGCTGATCGCGCAGGCCGACCTCG
>DASURM010000310.1:0-3682 GCA_036280035.1 Burkholderiaceae bacterium
CAGGACACTCGACGAACACCGGCCCCGGTACGCCCGAGCGCGCCAGCGCGAAGGCATCGGCCACTGCGGGCCCCAGCTCGCGCACGCGGCGCAGCTTGAAGAAGCGCTTGACGTGCGGCTCGACCAGCGGGCGCTGGTCGATGTCTTGCAGCGCGCCGCGACCCTGCAGCGCGGTGGGAGCGGCGCCGCCGAGCAGCACCATCGGGCTCTGCGCGAGCTGCGCGTTCTTCAGCGCGGTGATCGTGTTGGTGATGCCGGGCCCGGCCGTCACCGCGGCGACGCCCGGCACGCCGGTGAGCCGCGCGGTGGCGTCGGCGGCGAACACCGCGGTGACCTCGTCGCGCGTGTCGACCACGCGGATGCCGCGCGCCTTGGCCGCCGAGAGAATCGGCGCGATGTGGCCGCCGCACAGCGTGAACAGGCGCTGCACGCCGTGCGCCTGCAGCGCCTCGGCGATGCGGTCGCCGCCGTGGCGGGAGGTCACGCCCACAACACGCGAGTGCGCTGCGCGTACCAGCCGGCGACCAGCGGCTCCACCGCGGCCTCGATGCGGGCGCGGCGGATCTTCATCGTCGGCGTCAGGAAGCCGTTCTCGATCGACCACGGTTCGCTCACGACGACGATCATCTGCAGCGCCTCGTAGTCGGCCAGCGAGCGGTTGACGTCGGCAAGCAGCTGCTCCATCTCGTGCTGCACCTGAGCGCGCACGGTGTCGTCCTGCAACTGCGGGCGCAGGCTCTCGGCCAGCACCACCAGCGCATACGCGGCCTGCTGCCCCACCCCCGACACCAGCGACAGCTCGACCATCGCGTGCGCGTTGAGGCGATTCTCGATCGGCGCCGGCGCGATGTACTTGCCCTTGGCGGTCTTGAACAGCTCCTTGGTGCGCCCGGTGATCTTCAGCATGCCGTCGGCGCGCAGCTCGCCGCGGTCGCCGGTGCGGAAGAACCCGTCTTCGGTGAACGACGCCGCGGTCAGCTCGGGCTGCTTGTAGTAGCCGCTGAATTGCCCCGGCGACTTGATCAGGATCTCGCCGTCCGGACTCAGCTTCACTTGCACGCCGGGCATCGGCACGCCCACGTAACCCGGCTCGCTGGCCTGATCGTTCGAGCTGAACGAGTACGAGTTGTCCTCGGTCATGCCGTAGCCCTCGAACAGCTTGAGGCCGAGCCGCCGGTACCATCGGATCAGCTCCGGCGGCAGCGGCGCCGAGCCGCTGCCGGCTTGCCTGACCGCATCGAGCCCGAGGCCCTTGAGCACCTTGCGCGCCACCAGCCGGCCAAGCAGCGGAATCGCGAGCAGCCGGTCGAGCTTGGCCGGCGGCATCTTGGCGAACACACCCTGCTGGAACTTCAGCCACAGCCGCGGCACCGAGATGAACAGCAATGGCCGCGCGCGGCGCAGATCCTGCACGAAGGTGTCGAGCGACTCGGCGAAGAAAATGCGCGTGTGGCCATCCCACAGCGCCGCCGCCTCGCCCCACGAGCGCTCCATGCTGTGCGCCAGCGGCAGGTACGACAACAGGCGGTTCTCGATCGCCTCGCCCACGCGCTCACGCGTGTTGGCCACGATGCCTTGGGCGGTGCGCGACAGCGCCCCGAACGAGTTCATCACGCCCTTGGGCTGGCCGGTGGAGCCCGAGGTGTAGATCAGCATCGCCAGCTCGTCGGCCGCGCGGGCGGGCCGCCCCTTCAGCGCCTCGGTGCGCGCGGTGATCGCGTCCCAGGTCTCGAACTCGGTGGGCGGCGCCAGCGGCAACGCAATGCACGGCAGCGCGGCGGCCACGCCGGCGCGCTGCTGCGCCCAGGTGTCGAGCTTGCCGACGAACAGCAGGCTCGACTCGCTGTGCTCGAGCACGAAGCGCACCGTGTCGGCGGTTTCGGTGGGGAAGATCGCCACCGTGGTGTAGCCGCCGAGCCAGATCGCCAGCTCGGCCATGACGAAGTGGGCGCAGTTCTTCGACAGGATCGCGACGCGCGCACCGCGCGGCAGGCCGCGCGATTGCAGGTGCGCGGCCATGCGGCGCGACTGGTCGAGCACCTGGCCCCAGGTGTAGTCGGTCACCTTGCCGCCGCCGATGGGTTGCGTGAGGAACACGCGATCCGGGTGCGACGCCTCGTGGTCGAACACCTGGTCGAGAATGAGTCTGGCTTCGCTCAAGTCGGCCCCCGCTGTGGTGCAGCCCCCGCGGCTGCGGCGCCGGAGGCTACCCCGGCTGGCCCGCCGCGGGCTACTGGTGCAATCCAGTGGCGGCGGGCTGGTGGCTCAGGTGGCCGACGACTCGGTCTTCCACTGCGCCTGGATGCGGGCGAAGTCCGAGGCGCGCGCCTCGGTGACCTCGATGCGCTGGTCGCGCATCAGGTCCGACCGCGGCGCCAGCATCTCGAGCCGCTTTTGCTTCTTTTCGCGCGAGCCGATGGCGTCGACCAGGCGCGCGCGCAGCGCGGCCAGCGTCTGCGACGGATTGGCCGGCACCAGCGCGTCGAACTGGCGCAGCGCGGCGCGCAGCCGCTCCGGCGCCACGTCGTACAGGAACAACCCGGTCGGGTCCTTGTGCTTGAGCCCGTGCTCGACGGCGGCCAGGAAGCGCAGCCGCGAGCGGCTGTCGGGCGCCGCGTTGAGCAGCGCCTTCAGCTCGGCGCGCATCGGCGAGGCCTCGCCGGCTCGTGGTTCGGCCTTGTCGTGCAGCGCGCCGGCGAGCTTGGCGTCGACGCGACGCACGCGCGCTTCGCGCACGAACAGCGCGCGCACGGCGCTGCCGAGCCAGGAGCCCTTGCGGTCGGCGTCCTGCTGGGCGGTGGTGGGATCGGTGGCTTCGGCTGGCGCCGCGGCGCGGGTGGCGGTGGGTTGGCGGGGCATCGGCACGCGTGGGGCGAGGCAACGTGGTCGTTATCGGGCCAGCCGGCCGGCACGCCAAGCGCATCGGCCCGATGCGTGCCGCGACGCGACCATTGCGTCACGGCACTAGTGCGCAGCGTAGGGTGTGCGCGCGCCACGCGTCGCCACTGAAACGCTCTGTTTCGGTTCGGGTCGGTGCTCGCGAATCGACTACGGTCGCGCCGCCGGCAGCAGCGCACGCACGTCGTCGACGAATGTCGCCACGTCGATCGGCTTGGCGATGTAGCCGTCACAGCCGGCGGCGAGAAACCGCTCCTTGTCGCCCTTCATCGCGTAGGCGGTGAAGGCGACGATGGCCAGCGGCCGCGCCGACGGGCGGCTGCGCAACTGCCGGGTCAGCGCGATGCCGTCGCGGCCGGGAAGCTGAATGTCCATCAGGATCAGGTCGGGCGCGAAACTCTCCACCTGCTCGAGCGCGCGCTGCGCGTCGAGCGCAGCGGCCACCTGCATACCCGCCCGCGCGAGCAGGAAACTCGCCAGTTCGACGTTCACTTCGTTGTCGTCGACGATCAGGACTCGGGGCGCGGTCGTCATGCGGAGGCTCCCCGCTGCGCCTGCCAGGCGCGCAGTTGTTCCACCAGCGCGTCGAGCCCGGCCTTGCCCAGCACCGCCTGCGCCGAGGTCTCGAGCGCGGCCAGCTCGTCGGGCTTCAGCTCCACGCTGGTCCACACGAACACCGGCAGGTGCTCCAAGCCGGGCCGACGACGCAGCGTCTGCAGCAGATCGAAGCCGTTGAGTCCCGGCATCACCAGGTCGAGAATCAGCGCGTCGGGCGGCTGCTGCT
>DASURM010000311.1:0-6481 GCA_036280035.1 Burkholderiaceae bacterium
GCGCGACGCCAAGGTGCCGGTGCTGCGTTCGCCGCCGCTGGCGCGCGCGCTGTACGCGCACGTCGACATCGACCGCGAGGTGCCGGCGCAGCTCTTCGCCGCGGTGGCGCAGGTGCTGGCCTACGTGTACCAGTTGCGCGCCGCGCTGGCCGGCAAGGCGCCGATGCCGCAGGCCGTGCCCGAGCCGGACCTGCCGCCGGGGCTCGATCCGCACGAGACGGAAGCGCAGGCCATGGCCGCGGAGGCGGCTGAATGACCGCGCGCCGGGCCGCTCCCAAGCGCGTTCGCTCCCCCTCGGGGGGAAGGCGCGCAGCGCCAAGGGGGCCCGCGGAATGAACGCGCTGATCGGTCAATGGTTCGGCGCACGCGCCGACACCGTGAAGGGCGTGATCGCGCCGCTGTTCGTCGTGCTGGTGCTGGCGATGATGGTGCTACCGCTGCCGCCGCTGCTGCTCGACGTCTTCTTCACCTTCAACATCGCGATCGCGCTGACCGTGATGATGGTCGCCGCGCGCATGGTCAAGCCGCTCGATTTCGCGGCCTTCCCGACCGTGCTCTTGATCACCACGCTGCTGCGGCTGTCGCTCAACGTGGCGTCGACCCGCGTCGTGCTGATGCACGGCCACACCGGCACCGGCGCCGCGGGGCAGGTGATCGAGTCGTTCGGCCACTTCCTGATCGGTGGCAACTTCGCGGTCGGCATCATCGTGTTCGCGGTGCTGGTGGTGATCAACTTCATCGTCGTCACCAAGGGCGCCGAGCGCATCGCCGAGGTCGGCGCGCGCTTCACGCTCGACGCCATGCCCGGCAAGCAGATGGCGATCGATGCCGACTTGAACGCCGGGCTGATCGACGAGAAGGAGGCCAAGCGCCGCCGCACCGAGGTCGGCGAGGAGGCCGAGTTCTTCGGTTCGATGGACGGCGCCTCCAAGTTCGTTCGCGGCGATGCGATCGCCGGCATCCTGATCCTGGTGATCAACATCGTCGGCGGCTTCGTGATCGGGGTCGCGCAGCACGACCTGTCGGCCGGCCAGGCCGCCGAGAGCTACATCCTGCTGGCGGTGGGCGACGCGCTGGTGGCGCAGATCCCGGCACTGCTGATCTCGGTGGCCGCGGCGATGGTGGTGTCGCGCGTCGGCAAGCAGCACGACATCGGCACGCAGATCGGCACCCAGGTGTTCGGCTCGCCCCGGGCGCTGGCGGTGGCCGCGGCAATAGTGGCCACGCTGGGCCTGGTGCCCGGCATGCCGCACGCGGTGTTCATCGTCATCGCGTCGGCGATCGGCTGGCTCGCGTGGTGGCTGCATCAACGTGACAAGCGCCGCGCCGCCGACGCGCAGGCGATGACCGCGCGGCCGTTGCCGCCGCCGTCGGCCGAGGCGAGCTGGGACGACCTGCAGCCGGTCGACACGCTCGGGCTCGAGGTCGGCTACCGCCTGATCGCGCTGGTCGACAAGGAGCGCCAGGGCGACCTGCTGGCGCGCATCAAGGGCGTGCGCAAGAAGTTCGCGCAGGACGTGGGCTTTCTGCCGCCGCCGGTGCACATCCGCGACAACCTCGAGCTCAAGCCGAGCGTCTACCGCATCACGCTGCGCGGCGCGATGGTCGGCGAGACCGAGGCGTTCCCCGGCATGTGGCTGGCCATCAACCCCGGCGGCGCGACGCTGCAGTTGCCCGGCACGCGCGTGGTCGACCCGGCGTTCGGGCTGCCTGCGGTGTGGATCGAGGAGCGCGCGCGCGAGCAGGCCCAAATGGCCGGATTTACGGTGGTTGATTGCGCCACCGTCGTCGCGACCCACCTCTCACACTTGATGCAGGTACATGCCGCACGCCTGCTCGGCCGCGTCGAGACCCAGTCGCTGGTCGAGCACGTGACGCGGCTGGCGCCCAAGCTGATCGAAGACGTGATTCCGAAGATGGTTGGTATCGCCACCGTGCAGAAGGTGCTGCAGTTGCTGCTCGAAGAGGGCGTGCACATCCGCGACATGCGCTCGATCACCGAATGCCTGGCCGAGCACGCGGCCAGCGTGACCGACCCGCTGGAGCTGGCGCGCCGCGTGCGCGTGCATCTGGCGCCGGCGATCGTGAACCAGATCTACGGTCCGGTGCGCGAGCTGGAAGTGATCGCGCTGGAACCCGACCTCGAGCGCCTGGTGACGCAGGCGCTCGCCTCGCCGCACGGCGCGGCGCTCGACCCGGGGGTAGCCGACACGCTGTCGCGCGAGGCTGCGAACACCGCCCGGCACCAGGAAGACATGGGGCACCCGGCGTGCCTGCTGGTGCCCGACGTGATCCGCGCCGCGATGGCACGGCTGCTGCGCCGCGCCGCGCCACGGCTGCGCGTGCTGAGTCACAGCGAGATTCCTGAAACCCATTCGATCCGCATCGGTGCGGTCATCGGAGGTGCTGCATGAACCCCCACGCTCACTATCGTTCGCTGCCCCCCGAGGGGGCGCGTGCCTCCCTTGAGGCGGCTCGGCGGGAGGCACCATGAACGTCAAACGATTCATCGCGCGCAGTTCGCGCGAGGCTCTGAACCAGGTGCGCATCGCCTTCGGTGCCGATGCGGTGGTGCTGTCGAACCGGCCGTGCGAGCAGGGTGTCGAGGTGCTGGCGATGGCGCCGGGCGCGATCGCACAGATCGAGAAGGTCGCCGAGACGGCGCCGGCACACGCCGATGCGGTGCCCGCGGCGACACCCGCGCAGCCTGCGGCCAGGCGAGCGGCGCAGCCGCAGTCCGCGGTCGAGCAGGACGTGCAGAGCCTGGCGATGAGCACGCTGTCGTTCCAGGACTACGTGCGCGAACGGCTGCTGCGCCGCCGCCGTTCGGCGATGCAACCCGACGCGCCCGAGACGGTAATGCCGACCTACGAAGAGCCGGTGGCCGCCGCACCGGCTGCGCCGGTGCGCGCGACGCCTCAGCCGATGCCCGTGCAGCCTGCACAGCCGGCACCGTCGCCGGTAGCGCTGCGCGAGCCGCGCAGTGCAGGTGCCGCCGCGCCGCTGGCCGTGGCGCCGGCGCGCGACTCGCTGCGCCTGGCCGAGCCGTCGCTGACGGACCCCGCGCCCTCGCAGCGCGAGCAACAGGCAGTGATGAACGAGCTGCGCGCCGTCAAGGGGTTGATCGAAGACCGCTTCAGCGCGCTCGCCTTCATGGAGCAGATGCACCGCGATCCGCGCCGCTCGAGCCTGAGCCAGCGCCTGCTCGAAGCGGGCTTCTCGCCGGCGCTGGTGCGCAAGCTGGTCGAGCACCTGCCGCATGAGGTGAGCGACGAGATCGTCTGGGCGCACGGCGTGCTGGCGCGCAACCTGCAAAGCGACGAGGCATCGCTGCCGATCGAGGATCTGGGTGGCGTCTACGCGCTGATCGGCGCCACCGGGGTCGGCAAGACGACGAGCACCGCCAAGATCGCGGCGTCGTTCGCGGCGCGGCACGGCGTGGCCAACCTCGGGCTGATCACGCTCGATGCCTACCGCATGGCGGCGCACGAGCAGCTGCGCGCCTACGGTCGCATTCTCGGTGTGCCGGTGCACACCGCGCACGACCGCGCGTCGCTCGACGACCTGCTCGAGCTGCTGTCGGGCAAGAAGCTGGTGCTGATCGACACCGCCGGCATGGCGCAGCGCGACCAGCGCACGCGCGAGTTGCTCGAGATGCTGGCGCACCGCGCGATCCAGCGCCTGCTGGTGGTCAACGCCGCGTCGCAGGGCGAGACGATCGAGGACGTGATGCAGGCCTACGGCGCCGCGCAGTGCCGCGGCGCGGTGCTGTCGAAGATCGACGAGGCGGTGAAGATCGCCCCCGCGCTCGACGCCGTGATCCGTCACAAGCTGCGCGTGGTCGGGGTGGCCAACGGCCAGCGAGTGCCCGAAGACTGGCATCGGCTCTCGTCGAGCGCGCTGATCCAGCGCGCGCTGCGAGCGGTGGCGATGCCGGTCTGGCGCGTCGAGCCCGCCGAGATGAACCTGGTGTTCGCTGCGCAGCGCGCGGCCGCCGCGATGCCGGCGGCCTGGGCGCGCTGAAGCGGAAGGCCAACGAGACATGTCGCTCGATACCGCAGGCTCCGCCGCTGCCGCCGACGACCAGGCGGCCGGATTGCGGCGCCTGTTCGGCTCGACGCGCCAGCGTTTCGTCGCGCTGGCGCACAACGCCGAAGTGGTGCACGCGACGCTGGCGATCGAACGGCTGTGCGACGCCGCGGCCACGCTCGGACTGCACACGCTGGTGGTCGATGCCGCCGACAGCGCGCCGGCGCCGCACGAAATGGCGCTGCTCGACCTGCCGTCGTGCATCGAGGCGGTGTCGCCCGAGGTGAGCTACCTCGCCGCGCGCGGGCTGCCGATCCGGCACGTCGATTCGCGCGGACGCTGCGGCGGCTTCCTGCAGGCGATCGAGCAGGCGGCGCCGCAGGCCGATCTGGTGCTGGTGCACGCCGGCACGGTGGACCTGGCGCGCCTGTTCGCCGAGCGGCGCATGCGAGCGCTGCTGCTCGGTGCCGACACGCCGCGCGCGATGACGGAAGCCTATGCCGCGCTGAAGCGGCTGGCGCAGCGGCCGGGCTGGCTGGCGCACGACCTGCTGATCGTCGCCGACCCGCGCGGCCCGCGCACCGCGCGCCTCGGCGAGAGCCTGGCGCAATGCGCCGAGCGCTTCCTCGGCGCGGCGATCCACGACTGCGTAGTAATCGACCCCGATGCCGACCCCGCACCCGATGCGCGACTCGCACGGCTGTTGCGCGCACAGATCGCGCCGCTGCCCGACGGCACGGCGATGCCACTAGCGCAGCACGCCAGCGCCATGCATTGAACGCCTGAACCTTCGAAGACGAGCCTTTCATATGTACACCGCCAAGGGCCAGCTATCGGAAGCCGACGCGCTGCTCAAGCAGCACAGCCCGCTGGTGCGTCGCCTCGCGCACCAGATGATCGCCAAGCTGCCGGCCAACGTCGAACTCGACGACCTGATCCAGGTCGGCATGATCGGCCTCAACGACGCGCTGTCGCGCTTCGACGCCGGCCAGGGCGTGCAGTTCGAGACCTTCGCGACGCAGCGCATCCGCGGCGCCATGCTCGACGAGCTGCGCGGCGGCGACTGGATGAGCCGCGGCGACCGCCGCCACCAGCGCACCATCGAGGCCGCGGTGCACAAGCTCGAGCAGAAGTTGCAGCGCGCGCCCAGCGAGAGCGAGATCGCCGACGAGATGGGCATGCTGCTGGGCGACTACCAGGAGCTGCTCGGCAAGGTGCGCGGTACGCAGCTGTTCTATCTCGAAGACCTGTCGGGCGACGACGGCGACGACTTTCTCGATCGCCACGTGGCCGACGACGGTGCCGACCCGCTGGCGATGCTGCAGGACCATCGGATGCGCAGCGCGCTGGTCGACGCGATCGGCAAGCTGCCCGAGCGCGAGCAGTACGTGATGAGCATGTACTACGAGCACGACATGAACCTCAAGGAGATCGCCGCCGTGCTCGGCGTCACCGAGAGCCGCATCTGCCAGCTGCACAGCCAGTCGATCGCCCGGCTGCGCAGCCGGCTGCGCCAGTGGTGAGGCCCGGGCGCGACGCGATCGGCGAACCATGCTGGCCCTGCTGAAGAAACGACCCGCCGCGACCGTGGCACGCGCCGCCACCGAAGCGCCGCCGCCCGACGCGCATGCGCTGATCGGTGGCATCAGTCGCGAGGCGTCGACGCTGGGGCGCGACGCCGCCGAGGTGCGCGGCGCGATCGACGACACCATCCAGGCCGCACTCGCCCAGGCGCAGAAGGTGCAGGCGCTGGCGCGCCAGCTCGGCGAGGTGACGCAGGGTCAGGGCGCCATCGTCGAGGAGACCGGGGCCAGCACGCAGGCCGTCGAGCGCGCGCGCAGCGCGATCGCCGAGGTCGGCTCGGAGGTGTCGGCGATCGTCGACACGCTGCGCGACGTGTCGGGCGCCGCCGGCCAGATCACCAAGATCGCGCTGCAGACGCGCCTGGTGGCGTTCAACGCGTCGGTCGAGGCCAAGCGCGCCGGCGAAGCCGGCCGCGGCTTCAGCGTGGTGGCCGACGCCGTGCGCGAGCTGGCGCAGAAGGTCGACGAGTCGTCGCGCCGCATCATGCAGACCGTGGGCCAGCTCGACGAGCGCATCGAGACGCTGGCGCACGAGATCCAGCGCCAGGAGCACGGCCAGCCGCAAGGCAGCGTGCACCGCGCGCTCGACGAGCTGGTGCAGGCGATGGGCCGCATCGAGGCCGCCGCCGGCCGCGGTCGCGAGACCTGCGGCGGGCTCGATCGCCACATGGGCGAGATCGAAGGCGCGATGCAGGGCGCGCACGCGACGCTGACCTCGACGCTGCAGCGCACCGAGGGCTTCCTGCGGGTGTCGGAGCGGTTGATCGAGGTGACCGCCGCGTGCGGCATCGAAACCGCCGACAGCCGCTTCATCGACGCCGCGCGCGACGCTGCCGGTCGCATCGGCGCGCTGCTCGACGAGGCCTTGC
>DASURM010000312.1:0-9236 GCA_036280035.1 Burkholderiaceae bacterium
TGCCCTTGAGCGCCTTGAGCAGCGCGTCGACGCTGAGCGCGCGGTAGGCAAGCGCGAGCACCATGGTGGCGAAGGCGCCGATGGCGGCGCACTCGGTCGGCGTGGCCCAGCCCGCGGCCAGCGCGCCCACCACGACGCCGAAGATCGACAGACACGGCAGCACGTACAGCACGAAGGGCTGCCAGCGCGCCCAGCCGGCGTGCGTCACTGCGTGCGGGTCCGCCGGCGCCAGCGCCGGCGCGAAGCGCACGCGCACGACGATCCACGCCACGAAGGCGATCGACAGGATCAGCCCCGGCATCACGCCGCCGATCAGCAGTTTGGAGATCGAGATGCCCGACAGCGACCCCAGCAGCACGGTGAGCGCCGACGGCGGGATCAGCATGTCGACCGCACCGATCGCCATGATCGGGCCGGTCGCGAGCCGCGGGTGGTAGCCGCGCTCCAGCATCACCGGCAGCATCAGCGATCCGAGCATCGCGGTGGTGGCGATCGTCGAGCCCGAGATCGCCGAGAACACGGTGCCCGCCACCACCGCCACCACCGCCAGCCGCCCCGGGATGCGCACGATCAGGCGCTCAACGCCGTCGATCACCTTCAGCGCCAGCCCGGTGTGGAACAGGATCTCGCCCATCAGCACGAACAGCGGAATCGGCGTCAGCGAGAACGAGGTCAGCGAGATCACGCTCGAGCGCGCGAGCTGGCTCAGGCCCACCTCGCCGCCCATGTACAGGAACGCGCCGACGATGTTGATGGCGATGAACGTCAACGCCACCGGCATGCCGATGAACAGCAGCAGCGTCGAGCCGCCGAGCATCAGCCAGGCGGCGGCCTGCCAGCTCACGATGCGCTCACCGCGTCGGCTCTCGGGGCGCGCTCGCCGTGGGCCAACCGGCCCATGCGAAACAGCATCTCGATGGCCAGCAGCACGAACACCGTCGGCAGCGGCGCCAACCACCACCACTCCGGCGTGACCAGCGTCTTGATGTTGAGCGCGCCGGCCTGGTAGCTGGCCCAGGCCGCCTGGGTGCCGAACGCCGCCATCACCAGGCAGCAGGCCAGCCCCACCGCATCGCCCAGCCACTCGAGCCACCACGCGACGTGCGGCGGGATCGCCCGCAGCACGATGTCGACGCGGATGTGTTGCCCCTGCCGCAGCAGCCACGGCGCGACGCACAGCGTGGTGAGGTAGAGCATGCCCTCGGACACCTCGTTGCTCCACGGCAACCCGCGCGGCAGCCCCGGCAGCGCCACGTTGCGCAGCAGCACGTCGGCGACGATGACCGCCATCATCGCGAACAGGATGACGCAGCCGAGCAGCGCCAGCGCCGCCAGCACGCGCCCGAAGGCGCCTGACAGTCGATCGAACGCCACGCGCGCGACGATGCGCCCCGCCCCGGGGTGCCTACTTGGCGAACAGCGGCTTGAAGCGCGCGGCGACCTCGGGGCTCTGCTTGGCCGCCGCCTCCCACGCCACCTGGTAGGCCTTGTCGCGGAAGGCCTTCGCCGTGGCGGCGTCGAACTTGATGGCCTGGATGCCGGCCTTCTCCTGGCGCGCGGTCTCGTCGGCGGTGTACTTCGCCCAGAAGGTGTTGTCGGCCTCGAAGGCCAGCACCTGCTTGTCGAGGTAGGCGCGCTGCGCGTCGGTGAGCTTGCGGTAGGCGCCGAGGTTCATCACCAGCGACACCTCGGCGTCGTAGAAGCCGGGGTCGATGCGGTACTTGGTCTTCTCCTGCCAGTTGAGGTCGAAGATGCCGCCGATCGGCCAGCCGTAGCCGTCGACCACGTTGCGCTCGAGCGCGCTGTACACCTCGCCGGGCGGGGTGGTGATCACGGTGGCGCCGAGCGCCGAGAAGAACTCGCGGTACACCGGCGTGATACGGATCTTCTGCCCGGTGAGGTCGGGCTTGTCCACTCGCTTGTTGGTGTAGATGTGGAACGGCTGGTTCTCGACCACGCGGCCGAGGTACTGCATGTTGGCCTTCTCGTTCCACACCTTGTTGATCGCGGCATAGGCGCCGTTGCGGCGCTGCTCGGCGATGCCGATCTCGGTGAGCTTCAGGAAATCGGCCTCGGGCATCACGTTGGTATAGAAGGCGCCGGTGCTCATCGCGATGTCGACCACGCCGGTCTTGACAGCGTTGCCGGATTCGAATGGCGGGATCGCCTTCGGACCGCCGATGAAGTTGAGCTGCAGCGTGCCCTTGCCCTCGGCGTTGACCTTCTGCACCCAGGGCAGCAGCCGCTGCACGTAGATGCCGTTCTCGGCGAACCCGCTCACCAGGCGCAGCGTGACCTCCTGCGCGCAGGCGCTGGCGCCCAGGCCGAGCGCGAGCGCCAGGCCCGCCGCAAGGCGGATCGAATGCAAGATCATGACGGTGTTCCTCGCGAATGCCGGATGACTCGGCAGCGCACAGCCTGCATCGTGGCGCGCCGCGCGCGAAGAGTGTTTCTCCGTAGGTCGCCTTGAAGCGACGCCGCGGCGCCCCCAATTGCCGGCCGACGCTGGGGTAGCATCCGCGGCGCATCGCACACTGCAGGAGAGACACCATGGTTCGGCAATCGCGCGGGTGGGGCTGGTTGATCGCCGTGGCCGGCGTGCTCGGGCTTTCGGGCTGCGGCTACAACGAATTCCAGCGCCTCGACGAGCAGGTGAAGGCGGCCTGGTCCGAGGTGCTCAACCAGTACCAGCGGCGTTCCGACCTGATTCCCAACATCGTCAACACCGTGAAGGGCGAGGCCGGCTTCGAGCAGGAGACGCTGACCAAGGTGATCGAGGCTCGCGCCAAGGCCACCAGCATCCAGGTGACGCCCGAGACGCTGAACAACCCCGAGGCGTTCGCCAAATTCCAGCAGGCGCAAGGCGAGCTGACGTCGGCGCTGTCACGGCTGATCGCGGTCAGCGAGAACTACCCGAACCTCAAGACCAACCAGGGTTTCCAGGATCTGCGCGTGCAGCTCGAGGGCACCGAGAACCGCATCACCGTGGCGCGCAACCGCTACATCAAGGCGGTGGCCGACTACAACGTGCTGGTGCGCCAGTTCCCGAGCAACCTGACGGCGATGCTGTTCAGCTACTCGGTCAAGCCCACGTTCACGGTCGACAACGAGGCGCAGATCTCCAGGCCGCCGACGGTCGACTTCAGCAAGCCCGCGGCATCGAAGTGAGGTCGGCCGCGCCGCGGCGCGGCTGAGCCCGGATCGACACGATGAGCGGCACCCTCGCGTTGTGGCTGCGCCGCGGCCTGTGGGTGTGGCTGCTCGCGCTGTGCGGTCTGGCCGCGGGCGTGTTCGCGCAAGAGCTGGTGGCAGTGCCGCCGCTGTCGGGCCGCGTGATCGACCAGACCGACACGCTGAGCGCCGCGCAGCGCCAGGCGATGGACCAGCACCTGGCCGACGTCGAGCGCGAGATCGGCTCGCAGATCGTGGTGCTGATCGTACCGACCACGCAGCCCGAGGACATCGCCGCCTACACGCAGCGCGTCGGCGACGCCTGGAAGATCGGCCGCCGCGACGTCGGCGACGGCCTGCTGATCGTGGTGGCCAAGAACGACCGCAGGGTGCGCATCGCGCCGGCCAAGTCGCTCGAAGGCGCGGTGCCCGATCTGGCGGCGCATCAGATCATCACCGAAACGATCACGCCGGCGTTCAGGCGCAACGACTTCGCCGGCGGCCTCAACGCCGCGATCGATCGCATCGCGGCGCGCATCAAGCCCGAGGGCCTGCCCGCGCCCGAGGCGCAACGCAGCTTCGAGCGTCCGGGCGCCTTCGACCTCGACGGCCTGGCGATG
The DNA here is from genome assembly GCA_036280035.1 of Burkholderiaceae bacterium. Taxonomy (GTDB): domain Bacteria; phylum Pseudomonadota; class Gammaproteobacteria; order Burkholderiales; family Burkholderiaceae_C; genus JAEUPI01. The sequence goes on from DASURM010000312.1 coordinate 3,792, forward strand.
TTCTTCTTCGTCGGCGTGCCGATCGTCGGCATGGTGCTGTCGCGCATCTTCGGCCGCAGGCTCGGCGCGCTGCTCACCGGCGGCGGCGCCGGCGCGCTCGCCTGGGTGCTCGGCGCAGGGCTGCTGCTGGCCGCAGGTGCCGCGGTGATCGCGGTGCTGATGGTCGGCGTGTTCGGCGTCGGCGGGCGCGGCCGCGGCGGCGGCCCGCCGATCATCTGGGGCGGCGGGGGCGGCGGGGGCTGGGGCGGCGGAGGCGGCGGCTTTTCTTCCGGCGGTGGCGGCGACTTCGGCGGCGGTGGCGCGTCGGGCGACTGGTAGCGGGATCTCGACAATGGGCAACAACCGACTGCTGCGCTTGCTGAAGCACCGTTGGTTCGACGAGAGCGACTCGCGCCGCGCGCTCGGGCCCGAAGTGATGGGCCGCCTGCAGCAGCGGGTGGCGGCCAGCGAGCGAGCGCACTCGGGCGAGATCCGGGTCTGCGTCGAGGCCGGGCTGCCGTTGTCGTACTTGTGGCGCGGGCTCACGGCGCGCGAGCGCGCGCTGACGATGTTCGGCAAGCTGCGGGTGTGGGACACCGCCCACAACAACGGCGTACTGATCTACCTGCTGCTGGCCGAGCATGCGATCGAGATCGTCGCCGACCGCGGGCTCAATGCGCACGTAAGCCCCGCGCAGTGGGCCGCGATCGTGGCGTCGATGCGCGAGGCGTTTCGTGCGCGCCACCACGAAGAGGGGCTCAACGCGGCGATCGATGCGGTCGATGCGCTGTTGAGGCGGCACTTTCCGCTCGCGGCCGGCCAAACCAATCCGAACGAACTGCCAGACCAGCCCGCGTTGCGCTGACGATCGATGCCCTGCCGCTACGCAGGGCCGCTGAGGATGCGCCTACTTGCTGCGGCGAAAGCGCGTGATCGCTGCGATCTGCGCGGCCATCGCCGCCAGCTCGCCCTGGGCCCTGGCCATGTCGATGTCGGTCTTGGCGTTGCGCAGCGCCTCCTGCGCCCGCTCCCTGGCCTCCTTGGCCTTGGCCTCGTCGAGGTCGCGGCCGCGGATCGCGGTGTCGGCCAGCACGGTCACGCGGTCGGGCTGCACCTCGAGGATGCCGCCGGCGACGAACACCAGTTCGTCCTGGCCGCTGTCGGCGCGCTGGATGCGCACCGCGCCGGGCTTGATGCGCGTGATCAGCGGCGTGTGCCGCGGGTAGATGCCGAGCTCGCCCATGTCGCCGGGCAGCGCGACGAATTTCGCCTCGCCGGAGAAGATCTCTTCCTCGGCGGAGACGACATCGACTTGCAGTGTGGCCATTTCAATGCTCCGACGTTACTGCAGCTTCTTGGCCTTTTCCATGGCCTCGTCGATCGTGCCGACCATGTAGAACGCCTGCTCGGGGACGCTGTCGCATTCGCCGTTGACGATCATCTTGAAGCCGCGGATCGTCTCCTTGAGCGGCACGTACTTGCCCGGGCTGCCGGTGAACACCTCGGCCACGTGGAACGGCTGGCTCAGGAAGCGCTGGATCTTGCGCGCACGCGCCACCGCCAGCTTGTCTTCGGGGCTCAGCTCGTCCATGCCGAGGATCGCGATGATGTCGCGCAGCTCCTTGTAGCGCTGCAACGTGCCCTGCACCGCGCGCGTGGTGGTGTAGTGATCCTCGCCGACCACGTGCGGGTCGACCTGGCGGCTGGTGGAATCGAGCGGATCGACCGCCGGGTAGATGCCCAGCGCCGCGATGTCGCGGCTCAGCACCACGGTGGCATCGAGGTGCGCGAAGGTGATCGCCGACGACGGATCGGTCAGGTCGTCGGCCGGCACGTACACGGCCTGGATCGACGTGATCGAGCCGACCTTGGTCGACGTGATGCGCTCCTGCAGCTTGCCCATCTCTTCGGCCAGCGTCGGCTGGTAGCCCACCGCCGACGGCATGCGCCCGAGCAGCGCCGACACTTCGGTGCCGGCGAGCGTGAAGCGGTAGATGTTGTCGACGAAGAACAGCACGTCGCGGCCCTCGTCGCGGAACGACTCGGCGATCGTCAAGCCGGTCAGCGCCACGCGCAGGCGGTTGCCCGGCGGCTCGTTCATCTGGCCGTAGACCATCGACACCTTCGATTCGGCGAGGTTGTCGCTGACCACCACCTTCGAATCCATCATCTCGTGATAGAAGTCGTTGCCCTCGCGCGTGCGCTCGCCGACGCCGGCGAACACCGACAGGCCCGAGTGCGCCTTGGCGATGTTGTTGATCAGCTCCATCATCGCCACCGTCTTGCCGACGCCGGCGCCGCCGAACAGGCCCACCTTGCCGCCCTTGGCGAACGGGCAGATCAGGTCGATCACCTTGATGCCGGTTTCGAGCAGCTCGGTCGACGGGCTCAACTCGTCGTAGGCCGGCGCCTTGCGGTGGATCGACGCCGTGAGCGTCTGATCGATCGGGCCGCGCTCGTCGATCGGGTTGCCGAGCACGTCCATGATGCGGCCGACGGTGGCCTTGCCGACCGGTACCATGATCGGATCGCCGGTGTTGACCACCGTCATGCCGCGGCGCAGACCGTCGGACGAGCCGAGCGCGATGGTGCGCACCACGCCGTCGCCGAGCTGCTGCTGCACCTCGAGCGTCAGCGCCGTGCCCTCCATCTTCAGCGCGTCGTAGACCCTGGGCATCTGGTCGCGCGAGAATTCGACGTCGACCACGGCGCCGATGCACTGAACGATCTTGCCTTGTGCCATTTCGATGGATCCTCAAACAATAGATGTCTCGTGCGCCAGAACGCCCACGCTTTGGTTCCGGCCGTTCGCTTCGCTCACTTAACTTTCGCCGCGCTCGAGTTAGCCTGCACCGAATCGTCGTCGTCGCGTCAGCCTGAAATGGCTGCCGCGCCGCCGACGATTTCACTCAATTCCTTGGTGATCGCGGCCTGCCGTGTCTTGTTGTAGATGAGCTTGAATTCGGAGATCAGGTTGCCGGCGTTGTCGGTGGCCGCTTTCATCGCCACCATGCGTGCCGCCTGCTCGCTGGCCATGTTCTCGGCCACCGCCTGGTACACCAGCGCCTCGATGTAGCGCGTCATCAGCGCGTCGATGACCACTTTCGCCTCGGGCTCGTAGATGTAGTCCCAGGCGTAGTGGCCCGCTTCGTCGTGGCTGGTCTGCAGCCGCTCGGGCGTCAGCGGCAGCAACAGCTCGACCTTGGGCTCCTGTGTCATCGTGTTGACGAACCGCGTGTAGCACAGGTAGACGGCATCGAGCTGGCCGGAGGAGAACAGGTCGAGGATCGTCATCACCGGGCCGATCAGCTTCTCCATCTGGGGCTTGTCGCCGAGCTGCGTGACCTGGCTGATCACCTTGGCACCGATGCGGGTGAGGAAGCCCAGCCCCTTGTTGCCGATGGCCGCCGCCTGCACCTTGCCGCCCTCGCTCTGCACCTCGCGGATCTTGTGCGTCAGCGCGCGCAGGATGTTGGTGTTCATGCCCCCGCACAGGCCCTTGTCGGTGGTGACCAGGATGAAGCCCACCGACTTCGGCGCGCCGTCGACCTTGCGCATCAGCGGCGAGCGGTACTCGGGGTTGGCCTCGGCGAGGTGGGCGGTGATGTTGCGGATCTTGTCGCCGTACGGACGCGCCGCGCGCATGCGGTCCTGCGTCTTGCGCATCTTCGAGGCCGAGACCATCTCCATCGCCTTGGTGATCTTCCTCGTGTTCTCGAAGCTCTTGATCTTCAGGCGGATTTCCTTGCCGGCTGCCATCGAGCACTCCTGTCCTTAGCGAGGTCCGGCCGAGCGCCGGGCCGCTCCCAAGCCGGCCGCGCCCCCTCGTGGGGCAGCGACAACCGAAGGTTGCGGCGCAGGCTCACATCGCGCAGCGATGTGAAGACGCGAAGTGCCGGCCGCAGCCAACGGAGCGAGCGTGGGGGCCAACATGGTCACGCGAAGCCCTTCTTGAACGCGGTGATCGCCGCGCCCAGCTCTTCCTCGGCCGCCTTGTCCATCGCCTTCTCGGTCTCGAGCTTGTTCAGCAGCGCCGCGTGGCTGCTCTGCAGATGCTGGTGCAGTCCGTGCTCGAAGCCGAGCACCTTCTTCACGTCGACATCGTCGAGGTAACCCTTGTTGACCGCGAAGATCGAAGCCGCCATCAGCGAGATCGGCAGCGGCGAGTACTGGGCCTGCTTCAACAGCTCGGTGACTCGGGCGCCACGGTCGAGCTGCTTCTTGGTGGCCGCATCGAGGTCGGAGGCGAACTGCGCGAAGGCGGCCAGCTCGCGGTACTGCGCCAGGTCGGTGCGGATGCCGCCGGACAACGCCTTGATCAGCTTGGTCTGCGCGGCGCTGCCGACGCGGCTCACCGAGATGCCGGCGTTGATCGCGGGGCGGATGCCCGCGTTGAACAGCGAGGTCTCGAGGAAGATCTGGCCGTCGGTGATCGAGATCACGTTGGTCGGCACGAATGCCGACACGTCGCCGGCTTGCGTCTCGATCACCGGCAAGGCGGTCAGCGAGCCGGTCTTGCCCTTGACCGCACCCTTGGTGAACTTCTCGACGTACTCGGCGTTGACGCGCGCGGCGCGCTCGAGCAGGCGCGAGTGCAGGTAGAAGACGTCGCCCGGGAACGCCTCGCGGCCCGGCGGGCGGCGCAGCAGCAGCGACACCTGGCGGTAGGCCACGGCCTGCTTGGACAGGTCGTCGTAGATGATCAGCGCATCCTGGCCGCGATCGCGGAAGTACTCGCCCATCGTGCAGCCCGAGTAGGCCGACACGTATTGCATCGCTGCCGATTCGGAGGCGCTGGCGGCGACGACGATGGTGTAGTCCATCGCGCCGTACTGTTCGAGCGAACGCACGACGTTCTTGATCGAGCTGGCCTTCTGCCCGATCGCGACGTAGACGCAGATGAGATCCTTGCCCTTCTGGTTGATGATGGTGTCGATCGCCACCGCGGTCTTGCCGGTCTGGCGGTCGCCGATGATCAGCTCGCGCTGCCCGCGGCCGATCGGCACCATCGAGTCGAGGCACTTCACGCCGGTCTGCACCGGCTGACTGACGCTCTGGCGCGCGATCACGCCCGGCGCCACCTTCTCGATGACGTCGGTCATCTTGGCGTTGACCGGGCCCTTGCCGTCGATCGGTGCGCCGAGCGCGTTGACGACGCGGCCGATCAGCTCGGGGCCCACCGGCACCTCGAGGATGCGGCCGGTGCACTTGACCGTGTCGCCCTCCGAGATGTGCTCGTACTCGCCGAGGATCACCGAGCCGACCGAGTCGCGCTCGAGGTTCAGCGCCAGGCCGAAGGTCGGCTGGCCGTCGGGCGTCGGCGGAAACTCGAGCATTTCGCCTTGCATCGCGTCGGACAGGCCGTGGATGCGGCAGATGCCGTCGGTCACGGTGACCACCGTGCCCTGGTTCTTGATGTCGGCCGAGACGCCGAGGCCTTCGATGCGGCTCTTGATCAGCTCGGAG
>DASURM010000313.1:0-7767 GCA_036280035.1 Burkholderiaceae bacterium
CGGTGCGCGGTCGACGGATGCAGGCCGGTGCGCTCGGTCAACTGCTTCAGGGGTACCGGATCGGGTTGCGACGCCAGCACGTCCAACAGCGTGAACATGCGCTCGATCACCTGGATGGTCGGTGCCACCTGCGCACGCGCCGAGTCTCGTTGCTTCTCGCTCATGGAACGCGATTCTGCATCCTGGAAGCATCGATTCCGCAGCCCCGCATGCCCGAACCCCTACGCCGCCTGTACTGCCCGTGCTGCGCCCACGCCCGAACGCACGGCGCCTTCGAGCGTGGCGGGGTAGGGGCCGTCGATGTAGTCGCCGGCGGCCCACAGGTTGCATGCAACCACCTGCGGCGGGCGCGCCAGGGCTGGCACGCAGGCAAAGGTGGCACGACGTTCCATTGCCGTGTGCACGACCTCGGGCTGGTGGCCGAACGATGCCGGCAGGTCGCGGGCCGCCTGCAGTTGCACAGTGGAGGCCAACGCCGCCAGGCCGCGCTCGATCCAATCATCCGCGCCGCTGATCACGAACGCCGCCAAGTCCGCATGCTGCCCCAACAGCCCGAGATCGAACGCGAACTGCGCCGGGCGCGCGGCGTCGCTGCGCAGCGCCACCATCGGCGTGGCCAACGGTTGTGTCCGTCGCAGGTACACGGTGGCGATCGGCTCGTACGGCAACGATTCCGCGCGTGCCGCCCACGCTGCGTTCAGTGGCGAGGCCAGCCGCGCCGCCTCGGCAGCGCTGCAGGCCAGGATCACCGCATCGAACTCAGCGCCGCCGACCGCCCATCCAGCGGACGCCGGTGCGATCGCCTGCACGCGATGCTTCAGCCGCAGCGTCGCGCCCTGGCGTTCGAGCCAGCGAAGCGCTGGCTGCGGCAGCAACTGCGACAGGCCGCTGGCCGGCAACAGCAGGTCCGAGCTGCCGCGGCCGCCGAACAGCGCGTCGGCCAACACGCGCAGGAACACGGTCGCATCGGCCAGGGCCGCCGGCGTGTTCAGCGCGGCGATGCACAGTGGATCGATCAGATCCGTCTGCACGCGCTGCGGCAGCGTGGCGCACAGCTGCGCGACGGTGTCGACCCCAGGGTTGCGCATGCCGTTGCGCGCCCAGGCGAGGGTCCGCGCGAGCAGCGCTGCGCGCTCGCGCCAGCTCCAGCCGCGCCGGCGCGCGACCGCCCATGCGAACGCCAGATGCACGTTGCCGCGCGGCAGCCGAAGCCCCGTGCCGTCCGGGTACAACAGCTCGAGCGGGCGGCGCCGCAGCACCTGCTCGGGGTCGACACCGACCAGCCGCATCAGCCGCAGCGTTTCGCGGTAGGCCCCGATCAGGATGTGCTGCCCATTGTCGAGCGCCAGTCCGTCGACCGGCACGCTGCGCGCCCGCCCTCCGGCGTGGCCGGCCATCTCGAACAACGTGACTGCATGACCGTCGGCGCTGGCCTGCACCGCGGCGGCCAAACCGGCCCAGCCGGCTCCGACCACCGCCACGCGCCTGCGCGGTCGGCTCAGTGGCCTTGCCACTGCGTTCGCGCCGCGATCCACAGTTTGCGCAGCGGCGTCAACGACGTGCGCTGATGCAGCACCTGGAAGTCGTCGTCTTCGATCTCTCGCAGCAGCGTGCGGTAGATGTTGGCCATCATCAGGCCGGGCCGTTGCGCCTCGCGGTCGACCTCGGGCAGCAGCGCCAGCGCGTCGTCGTAGGTGGCTTGCGCGCGCTGCGCCTGGAAGCGCATCAGCGCGGTGAAGCGCTCGCTGTAGCCCCACGGCGCCTGCCGCAGCAGGATCTCCGAGGCCTTGACTCCGAAGCGCTGCAGGTCGTCCAGCGGCAGATAGATGCGGCCGCGGCGTGCGTCGTCGCCGACATCGCGGATGATGTTGGTCAACTGCAGCGCCAGCCCCAGCTTGTGCGCATACGCTATCGTGCGGTCGCTGCTGCGCCCGAAGATGTTGGCTGCCACCTCGCCGACGACGCCGGCCACGAGATGGCAATAGCGCTCGAGCAGCGCGAAGTCGAGGTAGCGCGTCTGGTCGAGATCCATCTGGCAGCCCTCGATCACGGCCAGCAGGTGCGAGGGCTCGATGCCGTGTGCCTTGGCCTGCGGCATCAGCGCCTGCAGAACCGGATGGCTCGGCGTAGCCGCAAAGGCACTGGCCACCTCCTGCCGCCACCAGGCGAGCTTGGCGGCGGCCACGCCGGGGTCGGTGACCTCGTCGACCACGTCGTCGACTTCGCGGCAGAAGGCATAGAACGCAGTGATCGCCGCGCGCTTGGCCGGCGGCAGGAACATGAACGCGTAGTAGAACGACGAGCCACTGCCCGCGGCCTTCTGCTGCACGTATTGCTCGGGGGTCACGCCAGGCGCTCGGGCATGAACCACGCGGCGCGATAGCGCCAACTGCGCCACGCCAGCAGCGGCGCATCGGCTGCGCTCAGTCGCGGTCGCCGGGCGATCGACGCGTAGTCCATGCGCGCGATTCTCTCAAGGATGCGCCAGCCGCCGTGCACCACGAATCGCAGCTCCCAGCCGGCGCGCCCCGGTACGCGCGGCGGCAGCGCCGCGCCCTCGGCCAGCAGCGTGGCTGCCCAGCCAACGAGGTCGCGCACTAGCGCGCGCAGCGCCGGGGTGTCGCCGAGCGCGCGCGGATCGCGCACATCCACGCCATGGCGCGCGGCGTCGGCGTGTGGCAGGTAGTTGCGCCCGCGCGGCAGATCGACACTGAGGTCCTGCCAGAAGTTGATCAGTTGCAGGCTCGAACATACCGCGTCGGCCTGCCGCAGCGATTGCGCATCGTCGATTCGGTAGAGGTGCAGCAGCAGCCGTCCGATCGGATTGGCCGAGCGGCGGCAGTAGGCGAGCAACGCCTCGCGATCGGCATAGGGGGGGTTGTTCACGTCCTGCTCGAAGGCATCGAGCAGGTCGTGCAGCAGCGCGGGGGGCAGGGCGTGCGTGCGCAGCGCCCGCGCCAGCGCGTCGAAGACTCCGGCCCACGGCTGCGCAGGCGGCGCACCGCTGGTGGTGGCGACCAGCGCCTCGCGAAAGCGAGCCAACTCGCGCAGTCGCGCGGCAGGCGCGGCGTCGCCCTCGTCGGCGAGGTCATCGGCTGCGCGCGCGAAGCCGTAGATCGCACGTACCGGCTGGCGCAGCGACGGCGGGCACAGCAGCGACGCCACCGGGAAGTTCTCGTAGTGACCGACACCCACCCGGCGGATTCTGATGTCAGTTGAAACGCGTCGCGTTTGACAGCGGTCGGAGCGGCCAATACATTACTGACCGGTTAGTCAGTAGCCGGACCCAGCCTAACCATGGCGTCGCCCTCTCGAGCCTGCCCATGAAGCGCATCGTCCTTGCCTCGCTGTTGCCCCTCGCCGCCGTCAGCCTGACCGCGTGCTCCCCCGAGTCACCCCCGCCAGAGCCGATTCGCTCGGTGCGCACGGCCACCGTCGTCGCCACCGTAGGAGGCTTCCACGAGTACGCCGCGGAGGTGCGGGCCCGCACCGAGTCGAGGCTGGGGTTTCGGATCGGCGGCAAGCTGCTGTCGCGATCGGCCGACCTCGGCGACGCCGTGCGCGCGGGCCAGGTGTTGGCGCAACTCGATCCCAGTGACCTCAGGCTGGGTCAGGAGGCCGCCCAGGCTGCGCTCGGCGCCGCCAAGGCGAACTTCGAATTCAGCCAGGCCGAGTTCACCCGCTACAAGGAACTGCGCGACCAGGGGTTCATCAGCGGGCTCGAACTCGAGCGACGCCAGACCGGCCTGGCTGCCGCGCGCGCGCAATACGAGCAGGCAAGGGCGCAGGCCGGCGTGCAGGGCAACCAAGCGCGCTACGCGACGCTGACCGCTGACGCGTCGGGCGTCATCACCGGCGTCGATACCGAGCCTGGCGCGGTGGTGGCCGCGGGTGCACCGGTGGTGCGCCTGGCGCACGACGGGCCGCGCGACGTGGTGTTCAACGTGCCGGAGGATCGCGTGGCCGAGATGCGTGGGTTGGCCGGCAGGGCGGGAGCCTTGCAGGTGCACCTCTGGAACGACGGCGGCACACCGATCGCCGCCACCGTGCGCGAGGTGGCCGCCGCCGCCGACCCGACGACGCGGACGTTCGTCGTGAAGGCCGACGTCGGGCGTGCCCACGTGCGGCTAGGGCAGACTGCAACGGTCAGGACCGAGTCACCGCGCGTGGCAGGACAGATCAAGCTGCCGCTCGCGGCGGTGTTCGAACTCAAGGGCGCGCCAGCGGTGTGGGTGCTCGACCGCGCGGGCATGTCGGTCAAGCCGCAGCCGGTGCGTGTGGCCGGCGCCGAAGGCAACGAGGTGGTGATCGCGGCCGGCGTGTCGCCGGGCGAGACGGTGGTCGTCGCCGGTGTGCATGTGCTGAGCCCCGGGCAGAAGGTGCGCCTGTACACCGAGCGCGGCGCAGCGGGCAACGCCGCGGCGCGGAGCAACAGCGTCGCCTCGCGCTGAGCTCGGGGAGGTCTGCCGATGTCTGCTGCCGTCGAGGCCGTCGAGCCGCCACGCTTCAACCTCTCGAGTTGGGCGCTGGAGCATCCGGCGCTGACGCGGTATCTGCTGATCGTGCTGATGGTGCTGGGGTTCGCCGCCTACTTCCAGCTCGGCCAGGACGAAGACCCGCCGTTCACCTTCCGCGCGATGGTCGTGCAGGCGTACTGGCCCGGAGCCAGCGCGCAGCAGATGGCCGAGCAGGTGACCGATCGCATCGAGAAGACGCTGCAGGAGGTGCCTCACGCCGACATCATCCGCAGCTACACCAAACCCGGCGAGTCGCTCACCATCCTGCAGCTTCAGGACAGCGCTCCGCCCAAGGAGGTGGCCAACACCTGGTACCAGGTGCGCAAGCGCGTCGGCGACATGCGTGGCACGCTGCCGCAAGGCGTGATCGGCCCGGCGTTCAACGACGACTTCGGCGATGTCTACGGTTCGATCTTCGCGCTGTCGGCAGACGGCTTCAGCGACGAGGAACTTCGCGAGTTCGCCGAAGACGTGCGCTCCGAGCTGCTGCGCGTGCCCGACGTCGCCAAGGTCGAGCTGTTCGGCGTGCAGCCCGAGAAGATGTTCATCGAGATCTCGCACCAGCGGCTGGCGCAGCTCGGTCTCGACATGGGCCAGGTGATCGCGCAGCTCGGTGCGCAGAACGCAGTCGAAGGCGCCGGCTTGCTGAACGCCGGCACGCAGAACCTGCAGGTGCGAGTGGCCGGCGCATTCGACTCGCTCGACGAGCTGCGGCGCTTTCCGATCCGCGCAGTGAATCCGGTCACCGGGGTCGCAAGCAGCCTGCGCCTGGCCGACATCGCCGAAATTCGCCGCGCGACGATCGATCCTCCGGCGGTGAAGGTGCGCCACCAAGGCAAGGCGGTGATCGCGCTCGGAGTGGCGATGGCCAAGGGCGGCGACATCATCGCGCTCGGCGACGCGCTGCACGCCAAGGCCGACGCGCTACGGCGCGACCTGCCCGCCGGAATCGAACTGATGCAGGTGCAGGATCAGCCGCGCGCCGTGTCGCGCTCGGTGAGCGAGTTCGTTCGCGTGCTGATCGAAGCGATCGTCGTCGTGCTGGCGGTCAGCTTCATCAGCCTCGGGCTGCACACCCGGCCGCTGCGCCTCGACATGCGGCCAGGGCTGGTGGTGGGCATCACGATCCCGCTGGTGCTGGCCATCACCTTCATCGCCATGTACTACTGGGGCGTCGGCCTGCACAAGGTTTCGCTCGGCTCGCTGATCATCGCGCTCGGCCTGCTGGTCGACGACGCCATCATCGCGGTGGAGATGATGGTGCGCAAGCTCGAGGAGGGCTACGACAAGAAGCGCGCCGCGTCGTTCGCCTACGAGATCACGTCGATGCCGATGCTCACCGGCACGCTGATCACCGCGGCGGGTTTCCTGCCGATCGGCCTGGCCAAGTCGATGACCGGCGAGTACACCTTCGCGATCTTCGCGGTGACGTCGGCCGCTCTGCTGATCTCATGGGCGGTGTCAGTGTACTTCGTGCCGTTTCTCGGCGCGGCGCTGTTGCGCACCAGGAGCCGCGCCGGCGGCCCCGCGCACGAGTTGTTCGACACCCCCTTCTACTCGCGCTTCCGCGCACTGGTCGACTGGTGCATGCAGCACCGCTGGCTGACGATCGGTGCCACCGTGCTGACCTTCGTGCTCGGGTTGGCGGGCATGGGCAGGGTGCAGCAGCAGTTCTTCCCCGACTCGAGTCGGCCCGAGATCCTGGTCGACCTGTGGCTGCCCGAGGGCTCGACCATCCAGGAGACCGAGGCGATTGCACGCCGCTTCGAGCGGCGCATGATGAAAGAATCGGGCATCGACACCGTGACGGTCTGGATCGGTTCGGGCGTGCCGCGCTTCTACCTGCCGCTCGACCAGATCTTTCCGCAGAGCAACGTCAGCCAGAGCATCCTGCTGGCGCGCAACCTCCAGCAGCGCGAGGAGTTGCGCAAGCGGTTGCCGGGCCTGCTGGCCGACGAGTTTCCCGAGGTGCGTGGCCGCGTCAAACTGCTGCCCAACGGGCCACCGGTGCCGTACCCGGTGCAGTTCCGCGTGCTGGGCCCCGACGTGCAGCAGGTGCGCGCTTGGGCCGACCAAGCGCGCGCCATCGTCGCCACCGACCCGGCGATGCGCGGCGTCAACGACAACTGGAACGAATCGATCAAGGCCCTGAAGCTCGAGATCGACCAGGACAAGGCGCGCGCGATCGGCGTCAGCAGCCAGTCGGTGGCGCAGGCATCGAGAACGATCCTGTCGGGCATCACGATCGGCCAGTACCGAGAGGGCGACAAACTGGTCGACATCGTGCTGCGACAACCGCTGCAGGAGCGCGACGCCATCACCGACCTCGGCAGTGCCAACCTGCCCAGCTCGAGCGGGCGCTCCGTGCCGCTGACCCAGGTGGCGCGCATCGGCTTCGGCTTCGAACCTGGCGTGCTGTGGCGCGAGGGCCGCAAGTTCGCGGTCACCGTGCAGGGCGACGTCACCGACGGCATCGAGGGGGCCACCGTCACGCAACGGATCTGGCCCAAGCTGCAGCAGCTGCAGGCGCGCATGCCCGCGGGCTATTCGATCCAGGTCGCCGGTGCGGTCGAGGAGAGTCGCAAGGGGCAGGGCGCGATCGTTACCGGCGTGCCGCTGATGCTGTTCATCATGATGACGCTGCTGATGCTGCAATTGCAGAGCCTCTCGCGATCGGTGCTGGTGTTCCTGACTGCGCCGCTGGGCTTGGTGGGCGTGGCCGCGGCGCTGCTGCTGCTGAACCGCCCGTTCGGCTTCGTCGCCCTGCTCGGCGTGATCGCGCTGATGGGCATGATCATGCGCAACTCGGTGATCCTGATCGACCAGATCGAGCAGGACCGCAGGCGCGGCGTCGATACCTGGACCGCGATCGTCGAGGCGGCCGTGCGGCGCTTTCGGCCGATCGTGCTGACCGCTGCCGCTGCGGTGCTGGCGATGATCCCGCTGTCGCGCAGCGTGTTCTGGGGCCCGATGGCGGTGGCGATCATGGGTGGTCTGGTCGTCGCCACTGCGCTGACGCTGCTGTCGTTGCCGGCGATGTATGCCGCGTGGTTCCGCGTGAAGCGCGAACGCTAGAATCTGACCCAAGCCACCTCCACATGAAAGGGGTCGCCGAAGGCGACCCCGCTTTCCATCCAACACCCTCGCGCGGGTGGCGAAATTGGTAGACGCACCAGGTTTAGGTCCTGACGCCCTTACCGGCGTGCCGGTTCGAGTCCGGCCCCGCGCACCAGAACCCTCAAGCAATCGA
>DASURM010000314.1:0-5312 GCA_036280035.1 Burkholderiaceae bacterium
GCCCGAGGTTGCCGCCAAGCCTGCCAGCGGACCGGCCAGCGGTGCACGCTACGCGGTCGATCCAAGCCACACTTTCGTGATCTACGAAATCGGGCACTACGGCACCAGCACCAACCGCGGCCGCTTCAGCACCAAGGACGGCTCGATCCAGATCGACGCCGGTGGCCGTGGCGGGCACCTGGACATCACGATGGACATCGAGTCCATCAACACGGGGGTCCAGCTGCTGAACCGGCACCTGATGAGCAAGGACTTCTTCAATGCCGCGGAGTTCCCGACCGCACGCTTCGTCTCCGACCAGATCGTTTTCGCAGGCGAGCGGGTGCAGGAGATCAGGGGCTCGCTCACGCTGCTCGGCCACTCGCACCCGCTCCTGCTCACTGCCAAGCGCTTCGGGTGCTACATGAGCCCGTTGCTCGACCGGCAGGTGTGCGGTGGCGACTTCGAGGCCATGTTGCAGCGCAGCCAGTGGGGCATCAACTGGGGCCTGACCTTCGGTTTCGAGGACAAGGTGCGCCTGTTGGTGCAGGTGGAAGCAGTCCGCATTCAATGATGCGCCGGACGACGTGCGCCGTGAGCCGCACTCAGAGCAGGCTCTCCGGCGCGAACGGCGCCAGCAGGCGCAGCACCGTGCGCAGCCACACGCTGGTGTCCGGCTCGTTGTCCAGCACGGTCGCCTCGCCGGCACCGTCGGCCACCCACTGCAGCGCACCGGTCGCCTCGTCGAGCCGCAGGCGGTACGACCCCTGCTGCTTGAGCAACTCCATCAGTCTGGCGACTTGCCGCGCCAGTTCCGAACTGCGGATGATCAACCCGATTTCGGTGTTGTAGTACTTGGAGCGCGGATCGAAGTTCATCGAGCCGATATAGAGCACGTCGCCATCGACCACCGCGGCCTTCAGATGGAGCCGACCGAGCTGGGTGTTGAACACCCCCAGGCGCAGACTGCGACGCGCACGGTTCGAACTCAGCTCGTACAGGTTCACCCCGAGCCGGAGCATGTCTTCGCGGTAGCGCGCGTAGCCGGTGTGCACCAGCGGCTCGTCGGTGGCCGCGAGGGAGTTGGTGACCACGGTCACCGCCACGCCGCGCTTGCGAATTCCGCCCAGCACCTCGAGTCCGACCGCGCCCGGGATGAAATACGGCGACGCGATCATGACCGCGCTGCGCGCACGGCGGATTTCCTCGACCACGTTGTAGCGCACGGCGGTCACGTCCAGCAGCGGTACGCCCCCGTACGACGCTGTCTCGCCTTCCACGCGACCCGGCGGGTCGGCGTACGCCTCGCCAGTGGCCCATACAAGCCCGAGGCGCCCTGCGGCCAAGTCGTCAGCCAGCGGCTCATGGCCGAGCGCGTCGTTGGGTGGCGGCGGCCGCGGAGCCGGCGCCAGCGCCGGCGAAGTCGCCTCGTCGAAGGCGAGCCGCAGCGCATCGGGCGACCGCACGCCCCCCACCACGGCCTGGACGGGAAACACGTACGGACTGTTCCAGTAGCGGTCGAACAGCGCGGCAAGCCGCTGCACGATCGGGCCGACGGCAAAGGTGTCGAGGTCGATGAAGTTCTCGCCCGCTGTGCGTCGAAAATACCGGTCGCCGACATTGCGCCCGCCGGCAATCGCCATCGCGCCGTCGGCGATCATCAGTTTGTTGTGCATGCGTCGATGCAGGCGTCCGAGATCGAACAGGCCCGCGGCGTAGCGCGTCCACTGCTGCTCGCGGCCGGCGGTGAACGGATTGAACAGACGCAGCTCGATGTTCGGATGACTCGCCAGCCCGAGCAGCAGCTCGTCGTCGCCGGTGGTGTAGAGGTCGTCGATCAGCAGCCGGACCCGGACGCCGCGTCGCGCAGCGTCACGCAACTGGCGCAGCAGGTAGCGCCCGGTTTGATCGTTCTCGACGTGGTAGTACTGCAGGTCCAGGGAGCGCTCGGCGCGACGAATCAGCTCGAGTCGCGTGTCGAGAGCGGCCTCCCCATTGGGCATCAGCCGGAAGCCACTCAGTTCGGCATCGGGCGCGGAGCTCGCAACGATGCGCGCCAGCGTCGAGTCGGCTTCGACCGGCATGGCCGCCGACGGCGGCCCGAGGGCGTTGTTCGGCAGCCCCGCGCAGCCGACCAGCAGTGCGCCAAGCGCCGCCGCGACCCCGCATGACGCGCGAGAGCGCCTGGAATGCGAGGCGGTCGGCGCCGACATGCGTCGCAGTATAGGAAGCAGGTCGCAAGACCGAATCGCCTGTGGTTCAGGGAGTAGGCGGGCGCCGCCGGTGCGTTGGCGCGGCGGTGTTCATGGCCCCAGCCAGCGCGCGACGGGTTTGCTCAGAAAATCTTCCAGTGCAACCCCGTCGCCGCCCACGAGCAGACTGCGCTGCGGCTTGAAGGCTGCGGCGAAGGCCGCCGTGCCCGCGTGGGCTTTGGGTGCGCGCGTGCTCTTCACTTCGATCGCGGTCACGCGGCGCCCGGCTTCGGCGATGAAATCCACCTCCTGATTGCGCTCGCGCCAGTAGAACAACTCGCACTGGCCGCCGGCCGCCGCATTGGCCAGATGCGCGCCCACCGCCGACTCGACCAAGCGGCCCCAGAACTCGCCGTCGCCGCGAGCCTGCTTCAGCGTCAGCCCCGATGGCGCCGTCAGCAACGCCGTGTTCATCACCTGCAACTTCGGGCTGGAACCGCGCTGGCGCGCCGCATCGCGCGCGAATTTCTGCAGGCCCTGCACCATGCCCGCGCCAGCCAGTAGATCGAGATAGTGCGCCAGCGTGGTGGCGTTGCCCGCATCCTGCAACTGGCCCAGCATCTTGGTGTAGGAAAGCACCTGCCCCGAGTAGCGGCAGGCCAGCTCGAACAAGCGTCGCAGCAGGGCCGGCTTGTCCACGCGCGTCAGCAGCAACACGTCGCGCGAGATGGAGGTCTCGATCAGCGAGTCGGCGATGTAGCGAGCCCAGCGCCGCGGCTCGCGGATCAGCGGCGCGGCGCCGGGATAGCCGCCGTGGAAGAGGTACTCGTCCAGCGACCAGTTGAACGCGTCGCGCATCTCCGCAAACGACCAGTGCGGAAGGTGCAGCAACTCGAATCGCCCGGCCAGGCTCTCGCTCAACCCCTGCGCGACGAGCAGCGGCGCCGAACCCAGCAGCACCACCTTGAGCGGTACCCGCTTGCGGGTGTCTTCGTCCCACAGGCGCTTGACCGTTTCAGACCAGCCGGGAATCTTCTGGATCTCGTCGAGCACCAGCACCGCGCCGCGCTTGCCGGCCTCGGCCGCGCTCAGGCGCGAGGCTTCCCACTGCTGCGCGATCCACGCCGTGCCGCGCAGGGTCGGCTCGTCGGCGCTGGCGAAACGCGCGCTCAGGCGCGAGGCATCCACCACCTGCTGCACCAGCGTTGTCTTGCCCACCTGCCGCGGGCCCGCAACCACCTGCAGGTAACGCCTCGGCTCGCGCAGGCGCGCGGCCAGCGTGGCGGCTTGGGGGCGTCGATACGGCATATTAATTACTCAGTACCTTGAGTAATTTTACTCATAGTCATGAGCAATTCAAGCCGAGTATTTCGAGCCGGCGGCACCGTCGCTTGGGTGAGCACGACCTGTCGGCAACGTTCGATCAAGTATTCACGCAGCGTTCGACCTGCGGGACGAAGCGCCGAGCCCCGCTGCGGCGCGCCGTCAGGGCACCGCAGCGGGTCCAATCGGCAACGACTCAGCGCTGCCAGAAGTGCTTGCGCCCCTCGATAACCGCGTCGGCGCGGCTCAAGCCGATGTCCTTCAGCATGCGCCCGTCCATCTGCGCCAGCAGCCTGCGGCTGCGGCTGCGCGCGAGCCAGCAGTTCAGCAGGCCCCAGGCGCGGATCAGCGCATGATCGCGGTGGTTCTCGTCGCCCAGGCGCAGGGCATCGACGGTGTAGTTCAGCGTGCTCATCGAGAGCTCCTTTGGTAGCGGTTGACCTCGAACGGACGCCATTGCACATGGCCCCGGTTGTGCCGGCGTGTCAAGGAGCGATGGCGACCATTGCGCCTGCAATGGTTCGCGGCAGCGCCTCGGCCGATTCGAACCCGAGCCGCCCGCATCGGACGACCGCGTTCGCGCCGCTGCTGCGGACGCCCTCGCTGAAGCTGTCCGATCAGGTCTGTTCCTGCAGCACCTCGGCCAGACTGCGCGCGATCTCGCGCGCCACCAGCGGCTTGGCCAGTACGTCGGCGACGCCGGCGTCGCGGGCGCGCCGTGCCAGCGCCGGCGTGACGTAGCCGGTCATCAGCACGATCGGGATGTCGCCGCGAATCTCTCGGATCGACCGTGCCAGCTCCGAACCGGTCATCTCGGGCATCGCCTCGTCGGACAGCACCAGGTCGAATCGCCCCGGCGAATCGCGGAAGCTCTGCAGCGCGGCGACGCTCGAGGTGAAGCCGATCGGCTCGTAGCCCAGGCCGGCGATCATCTCCTCGCCCAGGCGCACCAGCGCCTCCTCGTCGTCGACCAGCAGCACGATCTCGCCGTTGCCGGGCGGCGCGCGTTCCTCGACGCTGGCCGGCGGCGCGACGAAGCTCTGCCATGGCAGGTAGATCGTGAAGGTCGAGCCCGCACCGACGGTGCTCTGGACGTCGATGCCGCCGCCCAGGTCGGTGACGATGCCGTGCACCAGCGACAGCCCGAGCCCGGTGCCGACGCCGATCTGCTTGGTGGTGAAGAACGGATCGAAGATTCGCTCGAGCAGGTGCGCGGGGATGCCGCCGCCGGTGTCGGCCACGCGCAGCCGCACGTAGCTGCCGCCCGGCAGCACGCTGGTGGCGCAGCGCGGCGACTCGAACTGCTCCTGCTCCAACACGACGCTCAGCGTGCCGCTGCCCTTCATCGCCTGCACCGCGTTGGCACACAGGTTCATCACCACCTGGTGCACCTGCGTCGGGTCGCCCAGCACGGCGGCGTCGCCGGCGTCGAGCGCGCGCTCGAGCCGGATGCCCACCGGCAGCGACGCCGCCACCGCGTCGAGCGCCTCGACGACCACCGATTGCACGTGCACCGGCACGCGCTCGCCGACGCCGCTGCGGCTGAACGCGAGGATGCGCTCGACCAGCGACTTGGCGCGCATGCCGGCGCTCACCGCGGCGTCGATGTGGCGGCGCAGCGCGCTGCCCTCGTCGGCGAGCTTCTGCGCCATCTCGCCGTAGCCGAGGATCGCAGCGAGGATGTTGTTGAAGTCGTGCGCGATGCCGCCGGCCAGCGTGCCGATCGCCTCCAGCTTCTGCGCCTGGCGAAGCTGCACTTCGAGGTGCTCGCGCGCCGACTCGGCGTTCTTGCGATCGGTGACGTCCTCGATCGAGCCG
>DASURM010000315.1:0-4208 GCA_036280035.1 Burkholderiaceae bacterium
TCAACCTGCGCCGCCACGAGCTCTACGCGTTCACCCTCTCAGGGGCGTTCTGCGCATTGGCCGGCACGCTGTTCGTCGTGCACGATCAATCGGCCTTTCCGGGGTTGTTCCAGTGGACGCAGTCGGGCGAGCCGATCCTGATGGCGATGATCGGCGGCATGAACTACTTCCTGGGCCCGTTCGTCGGCGCGATCATCTTCATCGTCGCCCACAACTACCTCGTCGCGCACGCGGCCAGCGCCTGGGTGCTGATCCTGGGCATCGTGCTGGTCCTGATCGTGCTCTTTGCGCCCGACGGACTGCTGGGGCTGTGGGGCAGCCGTGCGTCGGGGCCGCGGCGCCTGGCGCGCCTGCGCAGCGTTCTGGCCGGCAGGCGCTCGGCCAGGAGAGCCCGATGAGCCTGCTGCAAGTCGACCGCTTGGCGAAGGCGTTCGGCGGCTTCAACGCGGTCGATGGCGTCTCGCTCACCGTGAACGAAGGCGAGATTCACGCGGTCATCGGGCCCAACGGCGCCGGCAAGACCACGATGTTCAATCTCATCACCGGCCATCTGCGTGCGAGTTCGGGCACGGTCCGGTTCGCGGGGGCCGACGTCACGCGCAAGCGGCCCGACGCCATTGCCCGCCTGGGGCTGGCGCGAGCGTTTCAGGTGACGAACATCTTCCCCAACCTGAGCGTGCTCGAATCCGTGGAATGCGCGGTGAGCGCACGCCGGCGCCTGAGCGCCAGCCTGTTGCCGTGGCGGCGGCGGGCGGCGCGCGACGAGGCGCGCGACCTGATCGAGCAGGTGGGGCTTTCCGAGGCGCTGGCCACGACGGCGTCCACCCTGTCGCACGGCGATCAGCGCACGCTGGAAGTGACGCTTGCGCTGGCCACGCAGCCCCGGCTTCTGCTGCTCGATGAACCAACCGCCGGGATGTCGCCATGGGAAACCAGGCGCATGGTCGAACTGGTGCGCACGCTCGTTCGATCGAAGCGGGTGACGGTGCTCTTCTGCGAGCACGACATGGAAACGGTGTTCTCGATTTCGAACCGCGTCACCGTGCTGCATCGCGGCAGGGTGATCGCCGACGGTGCGCCCGAAGCGGTACGCGCCGACGAGCAGGTGGTGAGCGTCTATCTCGGGACGAAGAAGAAGCACTGATGCTCGAGCTCGACGCGATCCATACCTACTACGGACGCAGCCACATCCTGCAAGGCGTCAGTCTGCAAGTGGGCCAGGGCGAGACCGTGACGCTGCTCGGCCGCAACGGCGTGGGCAAGACGACCACGCTGCGCAGCATCATGGGGCTCACGCCGGCACGCGAGGGCCAAATCCGGTTCGACGGGCGCGATATCACGCACGCCAAGACGCACCGCATTTCGCGCGCCGGGCTGGCCTATGTGCCCAGTGGCCGGCGCATCTTCAGCGCGCTGACGGTGCGCCAGAACCTGTTGTTGTGCGTGCGCGGCGCCGCCGACGGGAAGGGCGCCTGGAGCGTGGAACGCGTCTATCAGATGTTCCCGAAACTGGCTGAGCTGGATTCGCGCAAGGCCGGATTCCTCAGCGGCGGCGAACAACAGATGCTGAAACTGGGCCGCGCGCTGGTGGCCAACCCGAAGCTGCTGTTGCTCGACGAACTGACCGAAGGGCTTGCGCCGGCCATCGTCGGCGACCTTGCCGACTGGCTGGGTCTGCTCAAGTCCGAGGGCTTCAGCATGCTGGTGTGCGAGCAGAACGCGCTGTTCGCCCTGGACCTGGCCGACCGTGGCTACATCATGGAGAAGGGCCAGATCCGCTATGCCGGAGCCGCGGCCGAATTGCGCGGCAGCGAGCAGGTCAGGCAATACCTCGGCGTTTGACGTCAGCGCGGGCGTCGGGGTCGGTGATCTTCACGGTGGCGGCTCGGTACCCCAAGGCGTGTCTTGTCTCGCGATTCGGGGAATGTCGGACGTGGGGGAATTTCATTGCGACCGCGGCGATCTACATATAAAGTGGAATCATTCGCAATCGGTTTTGCATCCCTATCCGCTGTCCTCATCCCATGGGTTGGTCGAGCACGGGTCGGTTCCTGTCGAGGTTGCTTGTCGCGATCGGCGCGGCACTGGCCGCGCCGGCCTTTGCGCTGGCCGCGCAACCGCCGACCGATATCGCCACCAAGGCCAAGCAGGTCTGGCAGTTGCTCGACTACGTGGCGGTCGACTATGGCGGTGCGGTCTCGCACGGAGCGGTGCTCGAGTCATCGGAATACGCCGAGATGCAGGAGTTCACCGCCGCCGCGCAGCGCCAACTCGTCGAGCTTCCGCAGGGTGAGGCTTCGGCCAGCCTGCAGCGACAGGCCGCCGAGCTGCGGGCCTCGGTCACCGCCAAGGCGGACGCAGCGATCGTGGCCGGTCAGGCGCATCGACTCGCAGCGGATGTGCAGAAGGCCTACCCGTTTGCCGTCGCGCCGAGCGCGCCGCCCGACCTCGCGAAGGGAGCGAGGCTGTTCCAGGCGCAGTGCGCCGCCTGCCATGGCGCTCAGGGCCGGGCCGACGGCCCGCTGGCAGCCACGCTGGATCCCAAGCCCACGGCGTTGTCGGACGCCGGCCGCGCGCGCGAGCGCTCGTTGTTCGCGCTGTATCAGATCATCAGCAACGGCGTCCGAGGCACGGCCATGGCGACCTTCGCCTCGCTGCCCGAGCAGGAGCGCTGGGCGCTCGCGTTCTACGCCGGCACCTTGTCCTACTCGCAGAGCGACAAGCTTGCGGGCGCCAAGCTCTGGCAGTCCGACGCGAAGCTGCGGCAGGCGATCCCCAATCTCGACGCGCTGGCGCAGACCTCCGAGCACGCCCTGTCTGTGCGCTCGGACGACGCTTCCGCAAGAGCGGTGATGGCCTATCTGCGCAGCGACCCGCAGGCGCTCGGCACGCCCACCGCCGGCGGCACCGGCCTCGCCAAGGCCAGGCTGAAGGACAGCCTGGCGGCCATCGAGCGCGGTGACCGCGCGGCCGCAACGCGGCTGGCGCTGTCGGCGTACCTCGATGGCTTCGAGCCGATCGAGCCCGCGCTCGCCACGCGCGATCGCGCGCTGTTCGAGAAGATCGAAGCCGGCATGGTGGCCTACCGCACCGGCATCGCCGGCGCCAGCGTCGACACGCTGCGGTCGTCGGAGCAGGCGCTGCAGAAGCTGCTCGACGAGGCCGACGCCGCGCTCGCTCCGTCGGCGGACGACGCGATCGCCGCTTTCGTCGGCGCGCTGACCATCCTGCTGCGCGAAGGCCTCGAGGCCTTGCTCGTCGTCGTCGCCATGGTCGCGTTCCTGAAGAAGGCCGAGCGCCGCGATGGTCTGGTCTACGTGCATGCGGGTTGGCTGCTGGCGCTGGCCGCCGGCGGCGTCACCTGGGGCGTCGCGACCTACCTGGTGGGCATCAGCGGTGCGAACCGCGAGCTGACCGAGGGCTTCTCGTCGCTGTTCGCCGCAGCCGTGCTGCTCGGCGTGGGCATGTGGATGCACCGCAAGAGCATCGCCGGCCGTTGGCAGGCCTATCTGAAGGAGAAACTGTCGGCCGCCCTCGACAAGCGCGCGGCGTGGTTGTTGTTCTCGCTGGCCTTCATCGCGGTCTATCGCGAGGTCTTCGAGACGGTGTTGTTCTACGCGGCGCTGTGGACCGAGGGCAACGGCTGGCCGATGCTCGCCGGCCTGGGCACGGGGGCGGCGCTGTTGGGCATCGTGGCCGTCGCACTGGTGCGCACGAGCACCCGGCTGCCGATCGGCAGGTTCTTCGCAGCCAGCTCCGCGCTGGTCGCCGTGCTGGCCGTCGTGCTGGCAGGCAAGGGCATCGCGGCGCTTCAGGAAGCCGGCCTGCTCGCCACCAGCCCGATTGCGATGCCGCGCGTGGACATCCTGGGCATCTATCCGTCCTGGCAGACCCTGCTGGCCCAGGCGGTGGTGCTGCTGGCGGTGGTGGCCGCCTTCGTGTTCAACGTTCGCTCGGCGCCCGCCGCGACGAAGAACACCTGACGAAACCGCGCGGCAGGTTCCCGTACGATGCAGCCCGTCAGGGGAATCTGCATGACGGTGAACGTCGACGTCGACTGCAACGCGCTGCTGCGCGGCATGTTCTCGGCGGCGATCGCCGCCGCGCAGCCTGCACTGTGCCTGCCGTATTTGCCGCCGCGTCCCAAGGGGCGAACCGTCGTCGTCGGCGCCGGCAAGGCGTCGGCGGCGATGGCGCGCGCGCTCGAG
>DASURM010000316.1:0-3040 GCA_036280035.1 Burkholderiaceae bacterium
CTGGCTGTCGGCGCGCAGCGCGGCCGATGCGGTCGAGCGCGAACTCGGGGGGCACATCGGCGCGATGCAACTGATCGCGTTTCCCGATGTGGTCGACGACCAGTCGCGGTTCGCCAGGCGGGCGCAGAACTTCCGTTCGGCGTTCGGCGGCGAGCTGACCCTGATCGATGCCGACACGCCGGCCTTGCGGGCGGGGCGGGATGCTGCACCCGACGTGGTGCAGGTCGCCGCCGAGTCGAAGCGTCCGGCCGTCGCGGTCGTCCCCGGCAGCCCCGGGTCGCCATCCCCGGTGCTGGCGATCGCGGTGCCGGTGGGCGCCGACGGGCTGGCCAATCGGGTCGTTCGCACGACGATGCCGATGGAGCCCGTGGTCGCCGCGCTGCGCAGCGTGGTGATTCCCAGCGAATGGTCGCTGATCGTGCAAGACGACCGCGGCGCCGAAGTCGCGCGCATCGGCGCGCGCGACCTCGGCGACGACGTGGCGCGGGTCGGCGCGCGCGCGAACCTCGTGCAGTGGACGGTGTTGCTCGAGCGCCCGTCGTCCGAGCACCGGCGCGCCGCCTGGCAGGCCTCGGCGTGGGTTGCGCTGGCCGCGCTCGCGGCCGCGGCGCTCTCGTTGGTGATCGCGGTGAGCGGGGGCCGGCGTCTGCAGTCCGCGATCGGCGCGCTCACCGCGCCTGCGCCGGTGCCCGAGGCGGCGGCACGGATCGTCGAGTTCACCGAGGTGCGCAAGCTGCTCGACGAGCGAGCGACCTCGGAGCAGTCGATGCGCGGCCGCGCGGAGCGGGCCGCGGTCGACCTCGAGGTGCGCGATCGCCAGCTGCGCGTCATCGTCGAAAGCGCCAGCGACGGCATCGTCACCGTCGACGACTCGCAGACGATCGTGCTGGCCAACCCCGCCGCGGCCCGCATCTTCGGCTATTCGGTGCCCGACCTGATCGGCCGGCCGCTGCAGATGCTGATCCCGGAGCGCTTTCGCCAGCAGCACAGCCAGCAGATCGATGCCTTCGGCACCGGCGGAGCGACCGCCCGCCCGATGGGCAGCGGCCTCGAGGTCAAGGGGCTGCGCGCCGACGGCGGCGAGTTCGCGGTCGAGGCGTCGATCTCGCACGCCACCGTCGACGGGCGGAGGCTGTTCACCGTGATGGTTCGCGACGTCACCGAGCAGCGCAAGGCGCAGGCCGAGGCCACCGCGAGCCGCAACATGCTGCGTGCCGCGCTGGCCAGCATGTCCGACGCGGTCTTCGTCTTCGACGCACGGGGGCAAATCGTCGAGCTGAACGACGCCTGCGTCGGCTTCCTGCACCTGACCGACAAGGCGAGCTGCCCCCGCACGTTGGCCGAGGTCGACGACCTGCTCCACGTGCGCGATGCCGGAGGCAACCTGGTGCCCTTGGACCAGCGACTGGTGCGGCGCGGGCTGCGCGGCGAATCCGGCAGCGCGGTCGAGTTCCATCTGGAGCGCAAGGCCACCGGCCAGAGCTGGATCGGCAGCCACAACTTCGCGCCGGTGCGCAGCGCCGACGGCCAGATCGTCGGCGTGGTGGTGACGGTACGCGACGTCACCGAGCTGAAGCGCATGCACGACGAGCTGGCGACCTCGCACGCCGACCTGCGCCGCCTGGTGGCGATGCAGGATCGGGTGCAGGAGGCAGAGCGCAAGCGCATCGCACGCGAGCTGCACGACGACCTGCAACAGACGCTGGCGGCGATCCTGATCGAAGGCGGCGCCGCGCGTCAGGCGCTGCAGGCCGACCCCGAGGCCGCACGTGCGCCGTTGCAGCGCATCGACGAGCTGGCCAGCGCGGCGGTCGCCTCGACGCGCCGCATCGTCGCCGACCTGCGGCCGCAGATGCTCGAGGAGCTGGGCCTGGTGCCGGCGCTGCAGGCGCTGGCGCGTCGCTTCGAGGAACACAGCGGCATCGACTGCCGCTTCGACGGCGTGACCGCGGCGGGCGCGGGCGTGGCCGCACCGTCGGTGGGCACCTGCCTGTACCGCGTGGCGCAGGAGGGGCTCAACAACGTGAGCAAGCATGCCCACGCCAGCCGCGCGTGGATCGAGCTGGCCGATGCCGGCCCGGGTCACCTGCGGCTGCGGGTGGGCGACGACGGTCAGGGCATGCGGCCGTCGGCGCGCCGCAAGCCGCAAGCGCTGGGGCTGGTGGGGATGAGCGAGCGCGTGCGCGCGCTCGGGGGCACCATCCGCATCGACACCGCGCTCGGTGCCGGCACGGTGGTAGAGGTCGAGGTGCCGCTGTCCGGCGAGGCGAACGTCAAGGCCGCAGCACGCGCTCGGCCTTGATCTGCTCGCCCAACACCTCGGTCAACGTCAGCAGCTCGCCGGTCAGCGCGCGCAGCACGTCGTCGGCGGCGATCATGCCCACCAGCCGCTGCTGCGGTCCGACCACCGGCACGCGGCGTACGCGATGGCGCCGCATCGTGGCCAGCACGTCGTGCAGCGAGTCGTCTTCGCCGACGCAGACCACGTCGCTCATCATCACGTCCTCGACGCGCAGCTTCGACGCATCGGCTTCGCGCGCCATCACCGTGGTGACGATGTCGCGGTCGGTCAGCACACCCACCACCTGGCGCCCGTCTTCGGTTTCGCGCACGGCGACCAGGCAGCCCACGTGCTGCTCGCGCATCACGCGCGCGGCCTGGGCCAGCGGGGCGTCGGGCGACGTCACGATCACCGTGCGGGTGCACAGCTCGGCGGCGGTCATGCGGCGGCTGGAGGATGACATCGGCGCTCCCGTGATGCACCCGCATCTTCGACCGCAGCCGCGGCTGCTGCATTGAGCCGACGCAACGAGCCGGCCGCGCGGCGCGCCGCTCCTCGGAATCGAGGAATCGACCCGGGTCGGCGCTCAAGGCATCGCGGTGCGCGCAGCGGGCGCTGCGCTCAGCAGCGCCGCGATCACCTCGTCGTCCGACACCTGGCGGAAGTCCGC
Source organism: Burkholderiaceae bacterium (assembly GCA_036280035.1). Classification (GTDB taxonomy): domain Bacteria; phylum Pseudomonadota; class Gammaproteobacteria; order Burkholderiales; family Burkholderiaceae_C; genus JAEUPI01. The sequence continues at coordinate 2,952 of DASURM010000316.1, forward strand.
GTAGTGCGCGCCGACCGCGTGGAACGCCGGCGGCTCGCGCAGGCACACCAGGTCGTCGACCAGCGGCCTCAGCAGCGCCACCGTATCGG
>DASURM010000317.1:0-12949 GCA_036280035.1 Burkholderiaceae bacterium
AGTCGCCGAGCTGCTCGAAGGCGTGCGCGGCGCGGTAGATCGTCGCTTCGTTGTAGTGCGCTGCCACCAGTTGCATGCCCACCGGCAGCCCAGCGGACATGCCGCACGGCACGTTCATCGCCGGGTGGCCGCTGACGTCGAACGGGCAGGTGTTGGGCAGCATCTCGAATGCGCGCTGGCAGTACAGAGACAGCGGTGCGTCCTGCGCGGGCAGCGGCGTCGCCTTCATCGGCGTGGTCGGCATCAGCAGCAGGTCGTGCCGCGAGAAGGCGTCGTTGTAGGTCTTCTTCAGCAGGCGAGACAGGTTCTGCGCCTTGGCGTAGTAGTGGCCGCGGTAGGTGCGGATGAAGTACTCGCCGGCCAGCATCGAGATCTTCAGCGTGCGCGAGAGCTGGTTCGCGCGCGCGCGCCAGTTGGCGTGCGCATCGAGCAGGCTCGTCGTGTAGAGCCCTTCCCAGTTGAAGCCCATGCCGTTGCCGCGCATCATCTGCGCCTGCAGGCCTTCCAGTGCGATCGGCGTCCAGATCGCGGGGCCGTCGAGGTGCATCGGGATCGACACCTCCTCGACGACCGCGCCCAGCGCACGCAGCCGGTCGGCGGCCTGCCGCACCTTCTGGTCGACATCGGGCTCCGACACCGGATGGCGGAAGCCCTCGGTCAGCACGCCGATGCGCAAGCCCGCCACGCCGCGGCCGAGCGCCGCGGTGTACTTGTCGACGCGCACGTTGTACTGCCGCGGGTCGAGCCCGTCGGGGCCGGCGATCACCTCGAGCAGCAGCGCGTTGTCGGCCACCGTGGTCGTCATCGGACCGGTATGGTCGATCGTCGCCTCGATCGGCATCACGCCGGTGTACGGCACCAGGCCGTGGGTGGCCTTCATGCCGTAGCAGCCCGAGAACGAACCGGGCATGCGGATCGAGCCGCCCTGGTCGCCGCCGATCGCCATCTCGACCTCGCCGGCGCCGACCAGCGCCGCGCAGCCGCTCGACGAACCGCCCGCGCTGTAGCCGATCTTGTACGGGTTGTGCACCGGCCCGGCGGCCGACGTGTGGCTGCCACCGGACAGGCAGAAGTACTCGCAGTGCGCCTTGCCGACGATGGTGCCGCCGGCATCGAGGATGCGCGTGACCACGGTGGCGTCGACATCGGGCACGTAGCCTTCGAGCGTCGACGCGCCATTCATCATCGGCACCCCGGCCAGGCAGATGTTGTCCTTGAGCACCACGCGCTTGCCGGCCAGCGGGCCGTACGGCGCGCCCTTCACCTCGGACTTGACGTACCACGCGCCCAGCGGGTTCTCGTTCGGGCTCGGCCGCGTTCCCGGGGTGCGCGGGTAGCGCACCTCGGGCAGGTAGTCGGGCAACTGCTCGACGCGGTCGTAGGCCTGCATCGTGCCTTCGAGCACATCGAGGTACTCGCCGACCTCGCGCTCCGACATGCTCATGTGCAGCGAGGCGACGATGTGCTGCAGCTGCTCGATCGTGGGTCGCTTGACCATCGTCATGGTGTCTCCTCGGGATGCCGCAGCAGGCGCTGCGGCGCGCTGAATGGATGGCGAAGACGGTGCCGCGCCTGCAACGCCGTTCGCTGCCGGTGTCGTCGCCAGCGCGTGGCCGGCTGGCCTCGCGGCCGATGCACCCGGTGGGGCCGCTGCGCGTGGCGGCACGGCCGGTACGCCACGCGTCGCGCCGGCGCGCACCTGCCGCGGTGCACCCATGCCCAACAGCTCGGCCAGGCCGCCGACCTGCACGCTGTGGGCGTCGACCTCGCGCTCGATGCGGCCGCGCTCGACGACGACGATGCGATCGGCCACGTCGAGCACGAGATCGAGGTTCTGTTCGACCACCAGCAGCGACAGCCGGTCGCGCTGACGCAGCTGCACCAGGATGTCGCCGATCTCCTGCACGATCGACGGCTGGATGCCCTCGGACGGCTCGTCGAGCAACAACAACCACGGCGGCGTGACCAGCGCACGCCCGAGCGCAAGGATCTGCTGCTCGCCGCCCGACAGCGCCCCGCCCTTGCGGTCGAGCAGCGCGCGCAGGCGTGGCAAGGTGTCGACCACGCGCTCCACCGCGGCGGCTTCGGTCTCGCCGGAATCGGCGCTCCACGCCAGGCGCAGATTCTCCAGCGCCGTCAGGCCCGGCAGGATGCCGCGCCCCTGCGGCACGTAGGCCACGCCGAGCCGGCTGCGCTCGTAGGCCTTCATGCGCGTGACGTCGACGCCGTCCATCGTGACGCGGCCCGCCGTCGCCGGCAGCAGTCCGAGCAGCGCCTTCAGCAAGGTGGTCTTGCCGACGCCGTTGTGGCCGACGATGCCCACCGCCTCGCCTTCGTGGAGCTGCAGGTCGATGCCGTGCAGCACCGGCACCTGGCCGTAGCCCGCGCGCAGCCCGGCCACCTCGAGCACCACGTCGCCGCGTGCACTTTCGCCCGGCGCATGGTCGGTGGCGTTGGCGGGCGCGGATGCAATGGGAGCGCTCATCGCGCGCGGCTCCCGATGTAGACCTCGCGCACCAGCGCGTCGGCCAGCACCTCGTCGACCGGACCCTCGCGCAGGATGGCCCCCTGGTGGAACACGGTGACCCGCGCACCCAGCATGCGCACGAACTCCATGTCGTGATCGACCACCACCATCGTCGCGGTCTGGTTCACCTGCTGAATGACGCGCACCAGCGCTTCGGTCTCGGCGCCGGTGATGCCCGCGGCCGGCTCGTCGAGCAGCATCAGCCACGGCTTCTGCGCCAGCACGAGGCCGATCTCGACCAATTGCCGCTGCCCGTGCGACAGCTCGCCCACCAGCCGGCGCGCGATGGCCGACAGCGACATCTGCTCGATCACATCGGCCACCACGCCGGCCACCGCGTCGCGGCTGGCGACGCGACGCGCCGACAACCACAGGTTTTCCTCGACGCTCAGGCCGTTCATCACCGACGGCACCTGCGTCTTGATGCCGACGCCCAGGCGCACGATCTCATAGGCGCGCCAGCCGGTGACGTCGTGGCCGCGAATGAAGACGCGGCCGTGGCTGTGGTTGAGGCGGATCTGACCGGTCAGGCACTTGAAGAACGTGCTCTTGCCGGCGCCGTTGGGGCCGATCAGGCAGCGCAGTTCGCGCTCCTGCAGCGAGAAGTTCACGTTGTTGACCGCCTGCACGCCGCCGAAGCGCATCGACAGGTCGCGCGTGTCGAGCACCGTCTCGGTCATCGCGACACCGGCATGTCGGCACTCATGCCTCGCCGCGCGCGCCGCGTCGCCGCCGCGCGCTGCTGGCCTGGCGCCGGCTGATGGTGGCCGCCACCCGTTGCTCGCGCCAACGCAGCAGGGTGGGCAGAATGCCGCGCGGCAGCAGCAGCACCACCAGCACCAGGATCGCGCCGAGCACCAGCGAGTTGTCGATCACCGTCTGCTGGCCGAGCAGCAGTTTCAACGCGCCGAGCACGATCGCACCCACCATCGGACCAGCCAAGGTGCCGAGCCCACCGACGATGGTCCAGACGATCACCTCGGCCGAAGCCCCGAGGCTGAACACGCCGGGCGTGACGATCTCGGCCCAGTTGGCGAACAGGCAGCCCGCCAGCGCGGCCATCGCCGCAGCGATCGTGAAGATCGCGGTCTTGTACAGCGGCGCGCTGTAGCCGAGCAACTCGACCCGCGCCTGGTTCTCGCGAATGCCGATCAGCACGCGCCCGAAGGTCGACGCCAGGATCCAGCGGCTCAGCAGGTAGCACAGCAGCAAAGCGACCGCCACCAGGTAGTAGAACGGCGTGCCGTAGATCTGCATCGCAGGCTCGCCCGGCACGTTCAGGATCGGGAACGCCGGGATGCCGTTGAAGCCGCCCAGGCGCGCCGTGCCGATGCGATAGGCGTCGCCCGCGGTCGCGCTCATGAACTTGAACAGGATCAGCGTCACCACGAGCGTGATCACGCCCATGTAGACGTCGCTGATGCGGCCGTAGAACATCAGCGCGCCGATCACCGCGGCCACCGCGGCCGGCAGTACGATGGCCAGCAGCAGCGGCCCCGTGCTCTCGCCGATGTTGGTCGATGCGATCGCGTAGGTGTAGGCGCCGAGGCCGAAGTACGCAGCGTGTCCGAAGCTGAGCAGGCCCGCGAAGCCCCACATCAGCCCCAGCGACAGCGCGAACAGCGCCCAGATCAGCAGCAGCGCCGGCGTGGTCGTCGTCTGCACGACCGCAGGCCACAACAGCAAGACCACGGACCCGGCAACGAACCAACCCCACCGGATGCGTCCGATGCCGAACGACGGACCGGTCATCGGTGCACCGTTGGCGCTGCGCGCCTTCCCTCGGGCGGCCGGGCGGTGCTCATGTCGAGTTCCTGAAGAAGCGCCCGGTGATGCCCTGCGGCATCAGGCGCAGCAGGACGATCGCCAGCACCAGCATCGCGATCTCGCCGATCACCGGCGTGGAACCGAACGAGACGATCTGGTTGATGGCGCCGAAGATCGTGGCGCTGGCCAGCGTGCCCGAGATGATCGCCGCGCCGCCGGTGATCACGGTGATGAACGCCTTGGCGATGTACAGCGAGCCCGACGACGGCAGCAAGCCCGTCAGCGGCGCCATCACGCCACCGGCCAAACCGGCCAGCGCGGCGCCGGCGGTGAAGGTCCACATGTAGATCTTCTGCGGGTTGTAGCCGAGCGACGACGCGACCTCGGCGTTCTGCATCGTGCCCCGTGCAATGAGGCCGATGCGCGTGTAGCGCAGCACCAGCCACACCAGCAGCACCACCAGCACCGCGATGCCGATGATGAACAGGTTGTAGCCTCCCATCTGGTACGCACCGACCTGGTACGACAGGATCGGTGCCGGCACGCTGACCGCGGTGTTGCCGAAGATCAGCGTCACCAGGCCGACCATCAGCAGGCTCAGGCCCCAGGTGGCCAGCATGGTGTCGATCATGCGGCCGTAGAGGTGGCGCACCACCACGCGCTCGACGATCAACCCGATGAGGCCCACCACCAGCGGCGACAGCACCAGCATCGCGAACCAGATGTCGATGCCGGCCTGGATGCTGGCGATCGTGGTGTAGCCGCCGATCATCACGAACTCGCCGTGCGCGAGGTTGATCACGCGCATCATCCCGAACACCACCGCCAACCCGGCGCTGATCAGCGCCAGGAAGGCGATCATGTACAGGATCTCGAGCAGAACAACGGCTGCGTAGTCCACGGTGGTTGAGTCACACGGTCCGGTGCCCGCCCGGCCGCCCGAAGGGCACCGGGGCCCCCTCGGGGGGCAGCGACAACCGGAGGTTGCGGCGCAGGCTCACATCGCGCAGCGATGTGAAGGCGCGAGGCGCCGGCCGCAGCCAAGACAGTGAGCGTGGGGGCCTCAGATCGTCACCTCGAACTGCTTGTTCTCGTTCGGGTTCTTCTCCAGGTTGCACGACGCGGCGGTGTCGCTCGGCGGCCGCGCCTTCGACGTCGACTTGATCGTCAGCTTCTGGTTCTTGACCTCCATCACGCGGATGTCGAGCGACGCATGGTGCGTCTTGCCGTCCATCGTCACGGCACCGGCGGGGCCTTCGATCCCGATTCCCGATTCGAGCGTCTTGATCAGCTTCTCGCGATCGATGCTTCCGGCCTTCTTGACCGCGGCAGCCCACAGCTTGATGCCCTGGTACTGCGACACCGCGATTTCATGGATGACCTTGGTGTCGCCGAAGCGCTTGGCCCAGCGCGCGAGGAAGTCCTTGTTCGCGGCCGACGGATCCTCCTGGCTGTAGTTGCCGGCGATCAGGATGCCGTCGCCCTCGGCGGCCGACAGCGCGAGCTGCTCGTTGCCGACGCCGAAGGTGGTGGAGAACAGCGGGATCTTCTTGTTCATGCCGGAGGCCGCCCACTGGCGGAAGAACGACAGGTGCGCGCCGCCGACCAGCGCCGCGCACACCGCGTCGGGCTTGGCCTCCTGGATCTTGGCGATCGTCGAGCCGAAGTCGGCCACGTCGAGCGGGAAGAAGCTGGTCTGCGCGATCGAGCCGCCGCGCTGGTTGACGTAGTGCGCCACCCATTTCGCGGTGATCTGGCCGTAGTTGTAGTCGGCCGCCAGCACGTAGATCTTCTTGCCCCACTGCTTGATCGCGATGTCGACGATCGGCTCGACCGCCTGCGCCGGCGTGGTGCCGGTGACGAAGCAGTTGCGGTCGCAGACGCCGCCCTCGTACAGCACGTTGTAGAAGTACAGCACGTTGGCGCGGCGGAAGGTCTGGCGGATCGCTTCGCGCGACGCCGAGGTGATGCCGCCGTGCACGACGTCGACCTTGTCGTCGCGCGCCAGTTGCTGCGCATACTTGGTGTACAGGGCGATGTCGGACTGCGTGTCGTACTGCACCACCTCGATCTTCCGTCCGAGCAGGCCGCCGGCAGCGTTGATCTCCTCGGCCGCGAGCTGCGTGGCCTGCACCATCGGCTTGCCGTAGGCATCGAGGTTGCCCGAGTTGTCGAGCACCGAGCCGAGCTTGATCGGCCCGCCTTGCGCCAGCGCATGGCGCAGCGGCAGCGCCCCGCCCACGGCGGCGACGCTGGAGGCCGAGGCGATGAAACGGCGACGTGAAAACGACATGGTCTTCTCCTCGAGTGAGCGCGATCGCGCCAATGGGTTCGGTGGGTGCGCAGCCCTGACGGGCCTACGCTTGCTTGTTGCCGGTGGGTACCGCTGACGCCACGGCCGGCTTCACGGCGCCTGCCAGATCGACGCCGATCGAGTCGCCGATGCTCTTGAGCGCCGGCATCTGCAGCGCCATGCCGAGAATGCTGTCCATCACCTGCGTCATCGGCGGCTTCGCTGCCTCCCCGCTGGCCTGGCCGTTGGACAGCTGCGTGCTGGCGCCGAAACCGCTGACCTGGTGGATGCGGATGCTGTCGATCTTCTCGGCCGGCTTCATCATCTGGCCGATGATCTCGGGCAGGCGATCGAGCCGGTACTGCTCGAGCTGCATGCGCATCAGCTCGCCGGTGCGCGAGTTCTCGGCGGCGATCAGCGCACGCGTGCCTTCGGACTCCGCCATCGCCTTGATGCGCTGCGCCTCGGCGCGGGTGGTGGTCGCGCTGGCTTCGGCCTTGGCCGCCATCATCAGCACCGCGGTCTCGCTCTGCGCCTTCGAGGTCTCGACCTCGCCGCGCTCCTGCTCGCGCTTGAGCGCGATCTCGCGCGAGCGCTCGGCCACCGCGCGTTCGCGCTCGGTCTGCACCTGCTCCTGCGCCAGCACGATTTCGGCGCGCGCGCGTTCGGCCCCGGCCTGCGCCTTGGCCTCCTCGGCGTGCTTGAGCGCCAGCGCGATCGAGCTGTCGACCTTGCGCACCTCGGAGGTGAGCTGCGCCTCGATCTCCAACCGGCGCAGCTCGCGCTGCTTCTGGATCTCGGCCAGCCGCGTCTCCTTCTCGCGCTCGATGCGGGCGCTCTCGGTCGCGACCGTGGCCTGCTCGCGGGCCCGTGCGGTGTCGGCGTCGCTGGCCGCCTTGATCTTCTCGATCTCCAGCCGCTGGGCGATCTGCGCCTGTTCCTCCTGGCGCGTCAGATCCAGACGTTGCTTGATGGCCTCGAGCTGCGTCTGGCGCACCGACACGTCGGCGTCGGCCTCGATCTCGGCACGCTGCTTCTTGCTGGTGGCGATGATCTCGGCCAGCTTGCGCAGGCCCACCGCGTTGAACGCGTTGTTGTCGTCGAGCGCCGCGAATGCGGCCTGGTCCATGCGCGTCAACGACACCGACTCGAGCTGCAGCCCGCTGTGCGCCAGGTTGTCGCGCACCGTCTCGCCGATGGTGCGCACGAACTCGCCGCGCCGCTCGTGCAGCGAATCCATCGTCAGCGCCGCAGCCGTGGCCTGGATGGCATCGATGAAGCGACCCTCGAGCAGGTTGCGCACGCCTTCGGTGCTGAGCGATTTCGAGCCGACGGCCTGCGCCGCGGTGGCCACGCCGTCGACGGTGGGCTGCACGCGCAGGTAGAACTCCAGCTCGACGTCGACCCGCATGCGGTCTTCGGTGATCAGCGACTTCGGCCCGGTGCGGCTGACCTCGACGCGCATGGTGCGCATGCTCAACTCGTCGACCTTGTGCAGAAACGGCAACGCCAGCGTGCCGCCGGCCAGCACGATCTTCTGGCCGCCGAAGCCGGTGCGGATCAACGCGACGTCGCGCGAGGTCTTGCGATAGAAGCGGTTCAGGAACGCCACCGCGATCGCCACCGCGACGATGACGGCGATGATGGCGAACAGCCAGGCCAACAGGATCATGGCAACCCTCCTCGCCGGCCCGCCCGGTGGGCGGGTGGCGCGATTCGGAGATACTTTCCACGGAAACTATAATGCCGGCGCGACCGGCGGCCACTGCTGTTTCCCCGGAGTCCGCGCGGACGCGGCCGGCCCCGCGCTCGCCGTTCGGCGCGCGCTAGAGCGCGATCGGAGACTGGAAGAGGTGCCCCTGCGCTGCGGCCAGGAAGGTGTGCTGCTTGCAGGCGTGGTTGCCGAAGTAGCACGTGCCGCGCACCGAGCGAAACGCCAGCGGCGCCGCCAACGGGCCGAGCAAGGGCGCGTCGTCGTCGGCCGCACGACGCGCCAGCGCGGCCATGAAATGCATGCCTTCGTAGGTCGACTGGCCGAGCGAATTCAGGGTTGGCGCGCGGTCGCCGAAGTGGTTGTGGTAGCGCTCCTTGAATGCCATGTTGGCGTCGTTGTCGAGCGAGCCGAAGTAGCCCGACGAGACGAACAGGCCATCGGTGTTGTCGGCGCCCATCGCCAGCAGGCCGTTCTCCTCGATCGCGCACGACAGGCGCAACATGTCGCGCGACAGGCCGCAGCGGCCGAACGCTCGGTTGAAGTTGACCGCGTCCTGCCCGACCAGCGACAGCAGGATCGCGTTCGGTCGCAAGCGGCGCACTTCATCGAGCAGCTGCGAGTGGTCTTCCACGCCGAACGGGAGATAGCGGTCGGCGAGCACCTGACCGCCGCGATCGGCGACATAGCGCGCCGCGAGCTTGTGCGACACGCGCGGCCAGCAGTAGTCGTTGCCGATGAACACCCAGCGGCGCGCGCGATAGCGCTGCATCAGGTGCTCGATCGCCGGCTGCAACTGCTGACCGGGCGTCTCGCCGATCGCGAACACGCCGGGCGTGCGCTCGCCGCCCTCGTACAGCGGCGTGTAGACGTAGGGGATCTGCCGCGCCACGTCGCGCAGCACGCGCTGGCGCACCTGGCTGGTGTGCATGCCGACGATGGCGTCGATCGCGCCGCGGCGCATCAGGTCGCCGGTGACGTGGCCGACGTCGAGCGCTTCATCGGACGAATCGACGATGCGCAATTGCAGGCGGCGCTCCTGCAGCCCGCCGGCCGCGTTGATCTCGGCCTGCGCGAGCTGCGCGCAGGCGATCGACGAAGGGCCCCAGATGCCGGCCGAGCCGTTGATCGGCACCAGCAGGCCGACCACGAAGTCGTGGCGATCCTCGATCGAGTCACGGTGCGCCGCGCGCACGCTGGCCCGCGCGGTGCGTGACGAAGGTCTGGCTGCGGTCGACTGACCGCCCGACATCGGTTGCTGCATCGAGACACAACCTCCTTCGCGTGGCCTTGAGCCAGCCCTCGTGATGCGCATCGCGTGCGCGCGTTGCTTTCCGCGGAAAGCGACTTCTACAATAGCACAAGCATGTCCAAGCCACACCTCGCCCTGCTGCTCGAGCGCGCCAGCCGCGTCGTGGCCGATCGCCTGCTGCGCGACATCGGGCTGGACGGCGTCACCACCGATCACTGGCGGGTGCTGCGCCACCTGTCCGACGGCAGCGGCCACGCGATGGGCGAACTCGCCGAACGCGAAGGCATCAACCCGCCGACGCTCACCAAGCTGATCGACCGCATGGTCAGTCGGTCGATGGTGCAGCGCGCGGCCGACCCCGAGGACAGCCGCCGCGTGCTCGTCTACGCGACCGATTCGGGGCTCGAACTGGCGGGCCAGCTGCAATCGCGCGTCGATCGTCACCACGCCTCGATGGGCGCGCTGCTCGGCCCGCGCAACGCGCGCCAGCTCGAGCGGCTGCTGCATCAGTTGATCGAAGAGGCCGAACGCCCAACGGCGTGACGCCGCCTCTCACAGCCGGGGATGGCGGCGGTGCCAGTCGGTGACGCGCTGGAAGGCGCGGCCGGCGCGGCAGATCTCCGCCTCGCCCAGGTGCTTGCCGACGAACTGCACCGCCACGGGTAGACCCTTGGCGGTGAACGCCGCCGGCACCGTCAGCGTCGGGTGGCCCGACAGATCGAATGGCGCGGTGTAGCGGATCAGTGCCGCCAGCTCCGCCGGCACTTGCCCCAGCGTGGCCATGCGCTCGACGGTCGGCGCGGCGAAAGGCTGCGCGGGCACGAGCAGTGCGTCCACCGGCTCGAGGGCACGGTGCACCAAGCCGGTGAAGACGCGGCGGCGCAGCGCGATGCGCTGGTACTCCAGCCCCGACAGTGCACGGCCGGCGTCGATCAACCCAGCCAGCCCAGGGCCGTATTCTTGCCGGCGCGACGGGAACGTGGATTCATGCGCGACCGCGGTCTCCACCGCGCAGTGAGGCCCCCAGTCGGCGACCGCGGCATCGACGCTCGGAAAGCGCACCGGCACGATCTGCGCGCCCAGCGAGCGCACCGTGCGCAGCGCCTCGTCGACCGCTCGCTGCACTTCGGGCTCGACGCCGGACAGCGCGTAACCCTCGTCGAAGCCGACGCGGAACCCGCGCAGGTCGCGCTCGTCGCCGCCCTCGTAGTCGGGCACCGGCGCGCGCAGCGTGGTCGGATCGTCGGGGTCGGCCCCGGCGATCGCGCCCAGCACGATGGCCGCGTCACCGGCGCTGCGGCAGATCGGACCGATGTGGTCGAGCGACGCGGCAAGCTCGAAGCAGCCGTGACGCGACACGCGACCCCAGGTCGGCTTGAGCCCGGTGTTGCCGTTGGCTGCCGATGGGAAACGGATCGAACCGCCGGTGTCGGAACCCAGCGAGCCGAAGCACAGGCCCGCCGCGGTCGCGACGCCCGAGCCGCTGGAGGAGGCGCCGGACCAGTGGTCGGCGTGCCACGGGTTCACCGGCGGCGCGATCGACGGATGGTGATCGGCAAAGGCGCCCTCGGTCAGCTGCAGCTTGCCCAGCAGCACGGCGCCGGCCTCGCGCAGCCGGCGCACCACGGTGGCATCGAACCGCGGCACGAAGTCGCGGTGGATCGGCATGCCCGCAGCCGTTGCCACTCCCTCGGTGAAGCACAGATCCTTGACCGCGATCGGCACGCCGTGCAACTGCGACAGGATCTGGCGGCGGCCGAGCAAGCGGTCGGCCTCCCGGGCCTGGGCCAGCGCAAGATCGGCGGTCACCAGCGCGTACGACTTCAGCCTCGGGTCCAGCTGCTCGATGCGTCGCAGCATCGACTGCGTCAACTCGACCGCGCCGAGCTGGCGAGTACGCAGCAAGCGCGCGACCTCGCCGATCTCGAGATAGTGCACTTCGCTGCCGTCGACCAAGACTCCCCCTGCACGCCCGGTTGAACCGCGCGAACGTAGCGCGCGCGCCTCGCCTTCGTCAAGCGCGAATGCTTGCGATCGTCCCCGCCACCACCGGCGCCGTGTGCGACGCTGCATAGATGCATTTGCTTTGCATCTTATAATCCGCCCCTGCTGCCAGCGGCGCGGACGCGCTATCCCACAATGACCACCATGCTCCAACTCGAAGAAGCCCCCCCCGCGCCAGTGCGCCGGTTCGCGCTGTGGGAGCTCGGCTTCCGCCCGTTCTACCTGCTGGCCAGCGTGTTCGCGGCGCTGTCGATCGCGCTGTGGGCGCTGCAGTTCGCAGGCCTGCTCGGCCACTCCTACCTCAATGGTCCGCTGTGGCATGCGCACGAGATGGTGTTCGGCTTCGTGCTGGCGGTGATCGTCGGCTTTCTGCTCACCGCAGGCAGCAACTGGACCGGCCGGCCGACGCTCAAGGGGCCGCCGCTGGCGGCGCTGGCCGCGCTGTGGCTGCTCGCCCGCGTGCTGGTGCTGACGCCGTGGGGCTGGGCCGCGGCCGCCGCCAACGTCGCGTTCCCGCTGGCGGCGGGCGCCGTGCTCGCGGTGGCGTTCGTGCGCGCGCGCAGCTGGCGCAACGTCTTCTTCGTCGCCGTACTGGCGGGAATGGCGCTGGCCGACGGCGCCATCTTCCTGGCGCAGCTCGGCGTGATCGACCTGCCGCCGCTGTTCGGCATCGCGGTGGCGCTCGACCTGGTGCTGTTCGTCGTCGCGGCGATGGCCGGCCGCGTGGTGGCGATGTTCACCAACAACGGCGTGCCCGGCGCCGCGGCCCGGCGCGTGCCGGCGGTCGAGCGCGCCGCGCTCGGGTCGCTGCTGCTGTTGATCGCCGCCGACGTGCTGCGCGCTCCGGCCTGGCTGCTGGCGGCCATTGCCGTGGTGGCCGCGCTGGCGCACCTGGTGCGCTGGTGGCTTTGGCAACCGTGGCGCACGCTTCGCGTGCCGCTGGTGTGGGTGCTGCATCTGGCCTATCTGTGGGTGCCGGTGCACCTCGTGCTGCGCGCCGCCGCCGAGATGGGGCTGGTCGCGCCGACGCTGGCCTGGCATGCGCTGACCGCGGGGGCCATCGGCGGCATGATCATCGGCATGATGACGCGCACCGCGCGCGGCCACACTGCGCGGCCGCTGCGGGCCGACCGCTTCGACGTCGCATGCTACGTCTGCGTGCTGCTCGCCGGCGTGGTGCGGGTGGCGCTGCCGCTGGCGGCGCCGGCGCTGACGCTGCACGCCGTGCTGTGCTCGGCGGCGCTGTGGTCGGCCGGCTTCGGGCTCTACGCGTTGCGCTACGGCCCGCTGCTGTTGCGGCCGCGGCCCGACGGCCGACCCGGCTGACGGCACAGTTTGTCCGCCGTCAAGGTGCGCCCCGTCGCGCCGGCGCATGCTGCGCTCTGTCGAGCCCAG
>DASURM010000318.1:0-11508 GCA_036280035.1 Burkholderiaceae bacterium
GGTCAGCGAAGGCGTCTCGATCCGCAATGTGCGCGACATCCTGGAAGCGCTGGCCGAGATCGCGCAGCGCGACAAGGACGTGCACGCGCTCACCGAGTTCACCCGCGTGGCGCTGCGCCGCCAGGTCAGCCACATGGTGGCGCCGCAAGGCCGCCTGGGCGCGCTGATGCTGCAGCCGCAGCTCGAGGAGATGCTGCGTCAGTCGGTGCGCGTCAACGGCGGCGTGTCGCAGCTGGCGCTCGACCCCGACACCGCGCGGCGCATCTGCGACGGCATCGTCGGCGCGATCATGCGTCACAAGCCGGCCGCGCTGGTGACCGCGATCGACGTGCGCTGGCACGTGCGCAAACTGATCGAGGCCGAGTGCTTCGACCTGCCGGTGCTGTCGTACCACGAGCTGATGCCGACCCTGAAGCTCGACGTGCTCGAGCGCGTGCCATCTCCCGACGCGCCGCTGGTGACCGCTTCGTAGAGCCACCGGCGCCGCACCCGCGGCCCGACCCGCCGAACTGCCGCCGGCCGGCCCGCTCCGCGGAGGGTCGGCCGGCGCGCGGCCAAGTTGAACCGGCCGCAGCGTTGGCGCAACCCATCGGCAATTCCCCCAACTAGGAGTCACCGCATGGCTGGCAACGCTCGCACCCCGTGCCTTCGGCAGGCGGCCGCCAGGCTGCTGAGCTGCCTGCAGCGCGTCGCCTGGGCCTTCGTGGCCGCCGGCGCCCTGTGCTCGGGAGCCGCCAGTGCCGCGCCGATGCCCAACGGGGGTCGCCTGGTGCAGATCACCGCACGCGAGCAGCCGATCGCCGCCTTCCTGCAGGACTTGTTTGCCTCCATCGACGTGCCGGCCCAGATCAGCTCCGGTCTGGCCGGCAACGTCAACGGCAGCTTCGCCGGCCCCGCCCACAAGGTGCTGCGTGACGTGTCGCGTGTGTACAACCTTGTCACCTACTTCGACGGCGACGTGATGCATGTGACGCCGACCTCCGAGCTGGCTCGTCGCACCTACGCGGTGGCACCGGCGTTGGGCGACCGGCTGTTGCGCGAAGTGGCCGACCTCAACCTCACCGATCCCCGCAACACGCTGCGCCGCAGCGCCGACGGCAACATGATCGCCAGCGGCGCGCGCCGCTTCGTCGAGCAGATCGACGAACTGTTGCGCGCCGGCCAGGCGCAGGATGCCGCACCGGCGGCGCCCACCGGCGCGGCCGACTTCCGCGTCTTCTACCTGCGCTACGCCTGGGCGCAGGACGTGACGATGACGGTTGGTGGCCGCCAAGTCATCGTGCCCGGGGTGGCGTCGATCCTGCGCTCGCTGGTCGACCCCAACTCGTACAACAACTACCGCCCGCTCGGCCGCGAGGTGCTGCTGCGCCCGACGCTGCCATCCCTGAAGGGCCAGGGTCTGATTGGACAGGGTGTGCCGACCAAGGCGCCCAGCACCGGAGAAGCCGCGCGCAACACCGCGGTCGACAACCTGGTCACCGCGCTGGCGCGCACCGCCACCCCTGCCGACGCCGCATCGGCGCCATCGACGTTCCCCGACGCGATGCAGGTACGCATCGAGGCCGACCCGCGCCTGAACGCGGTGATCGTGCGCGATACCACCGAGCGCCTGCCGCGCTACGAGCAACTGATCGCCTCGCTCGACGTCGAGCCACAGTCGCTCGAGATCGAGGCAACGATCATCGACGTCAACACCGACAAGGCGCGCGAACTCGGAGTCGAGTGGCGCTGGAGCAACGACGGCCGCAGCGCATCGTTCCAGGGGGCGGTGCCGTCTGTCGGCAACGGCGGGGTCGCCTCGGTGGTGCTCGGCTCGCTCGGGCAGTTCTTCGCGCGCATCCGCGCGCTGCAGGCCGAAGGCGCCGCGCGCATCGTCTCCAGCCCGCAAGTGGTAACGCTGTCGAATGTCGAGGCGGTATTTGATAACACCTCGACCTTCTTCGTCCGCGTCGCCGGCCGCGAGCAGGTCGACCTGTTCAACGTCAGCGCCGGCACGACCCTTCGGGTGACACCGCATGTCTTCCGCGACAAGCAGCAGACGCGCATCAAGCTGCTGGTCAACGTCGAGGACGGCAACATCACCGGCCGCCAGGTCGACCAGATTCCGATCGTCGAGCGTTCGACCGTCAACACCCAGGCGCTGATCGCCGAGGGCGAGAGCCTGCTGATCGGCGGCATGGTGCGCGAGACCAATGCCAGCGGTGAAGACAAGGTCCCCGGCCTCGGCGACGTGCCGGTTCTGGGCAACCTGTTCAAGACCAAGACATCGCAGAGCACACGCGTCGAACGCATGTTCCTGATCACGCCGCGCATGGCCGGCAGTCGTCCGGCGCCGCCGCAGGCCACGCTGGGCACATTGCGCGCCGGGCCGACGCCGATGACGCCGTCCGCGCCCGCACCGATGGCCCCGGCAACGATGCCCGGCCTTCAGGCCACGGCGGCACCGGCCAACGAAACCCGAGTCGCCGCGGCCGGCACACCGCAGGCGGCGCCGGCCGGTCCGACGCCAAGCGCGCCGGCGCCGGTAGCCCCGATCGCGCCACCGGCACGCGCATCGGTGGTCCTCGACCTCGATGCAATGCCCAGCGGCCCGCCGCGCCAGGCCAACGACCGCGGCGCAGCCGCCCGCCTCAGCCCCTCGCAGACCAACTGAACGCCCAACCGCAGGAGTCTCCATGGATCGCGCTGCCCTCCCCGTCGAATCGATGGACGCGCTCGAGCTTCGCGTCCTGCAAGGCCTGCAGCGCGGCGCCCGCGCACCGCTCGGCGCCGGCGCGCCCTGCGTGCTCGCCGCCGGCCCTGACGGCGGCGACGGTGCCGACATCGTGCTGCGCGAGCCAGCGCTGATGCCGACGCGCGTTCGGTTCAGCGCCGCCGCACCGCACGCGATTCTCGAAGTGCTGCAGGGCGAGGTGCAGCTCGGCGGCGACATCCTGCGCGCCGGCGCGCAGGCGCTGTGGCCGATGCATGCTCCGCTGCAGCTCGGTGCCTTGGTTGTCGCGTTCGGTCATGCCTGCACTGATCACTGGCCCTCGGCGGTCGATGTGCCCGCCGAAGCTTCCCCCGCGGCGCCGACCGTCGCCGCGCCGCCACTGCATCGCCGTGCCGAGATCTGGCTGGCCGCGATGGGCGCGGGCTTGCTGATGGTGTGCGGCGCCGCGTTGTGGGTCGTGCACGCCGCGGCCGCGGCAGAACCCGCGGTCGCGAGCGTGCCCGGTGCCGCCGATCTGACCGCCGCGTTGCGCGGCAGCGAGTTCGCCACGCTGCAGGCGGTCGGCGGCGCCGACGGCCAGGTGACACTGCGCGGACGCCTGCCCACCGAAGCCGCTCGCCGCAAGCTCGACGAATGGCTACAGCGCAAAGGCTTGCAGGCACGGCTCGACGTGACGGTCGACGAAGTCGTCGCCCGCAACGTGGCCGAAGTCTTCCGCGTCAACGGCGTCACGGTGAAGGCCACGGTGGCCGGGCCCGGCCGCATCGACGCCGAGGCCGCCGAGCGCGATGCCGACCGGCTCGCGCGCGCCGAAGAAGCGGCCCGCCGCGACGTGCGCGGCCTCGAGCGGCTGGCCGTGCGCAACACAGCCAAGCCACTGCCGGCTCCGCAGCCGCCGGTGTCCGACGACCCCGGCAAGCGCATCGCCTCGCTGGTCACCTCCGAACCGGCCTATCTCGTCACCGCCGACGGCTCGCGCTATTTCGTCGGCGCGCTTCTTCCGAGCGGCCATCGCGTCACCCACATCGGCCCCGGCAGCGTCACGCTGGAGATCAACGGCCAGCAGACCCAGTTGAACCTCTGAGCCCCCACCCGCAACCCACCCAGCAAGGAGCAACCCCAATGAGCACCACCCCGATCAACCAATTGCAACAGCTCGCCCTGAGCAACCTGCCGCAGTCGCAGCCCAAGCGCGCCACCAACTTCTTCGAGGCGCTCTCGCTGGCCTGGGCCAGCGCGCTCGACCGCCAGGCCGGCGTCGTGTCGGAGAAGTCGCAGACCGTTGCCGACGGCGGCGACCAGATCAGCGACATCACGTTGCTGACCGCCGAGGCATCGAAGCTGAACTTCATGGCCACCAGCTCGAACACCTCGATGTCCGAAGCGTCGAAGTCGCTCGAGACTGTCGCCCGCAAGGGGTAAGCCATGACGATCGAAGCCGCCATCGCCGCACCGATCGCGGTGACATCGCCCGCCAGCGTGGCCTCCGGCCACGTGCAGGCCGGCTACGGCGTGTCGTTGTCGGATTTCGGTTCCTTTCAGCAGGTGCTGGCGCAGGCCGGCGCCCGGCTGGAAGCGCGGCCGGTCGGCTCGGCCAGCGAGGCCGTCAAGGTCCTCGCTGCGCCGTTCGACCGCCTCAACAGCGAGGCCGACGCGCTGTCTGGCGCCGCACAGGCCGCCAAGGCCGACGGTGGCGCCATGAGCCCGGGCGACATGGTGCTGCTGACGGCGCGCGTCCAGGAGTTCAGTTTCCACTGCACGCTGATGTCCAACATCGCCAACCGCACGTCGGACGGCCTGCAGCAGATGTTCCGCCAACAGTCCTGAAGAAGGAACCGTCATGCCTGCGCCGCACACGATGTCCCCGCTTGCACGCCTGACCACCGCGGTGCTCGCCGCCGCCACGCTGCTGCTGGCCGCCTGCTCCGAGCAGGAGCTGTACGGCCAGCTCAGCGAGCGGCAAGCCAACGAGATGGTGGCGGTGCTGCGTGGCGCCGGCATCGCCGCTGAAAAGCTCTCGCAGGAGGGCGGCAAGTTCTCGGTGACCACTTCGCGCGACGACTTCCCCCAGGCCGTGCGCACGCTCAACGCGCAGGGCTATCCGCGCGAAACCTTCGACAACATGGGCAAGGTCTTCAAGCGCGAGGGCTTCGTGTCCTCGCCGCTCGAGGAGCGCGCGCGCCTGATGCACGCCACCTCGCAGGAGATCGCCAACACCATCGCCGACATCGACGGCGTGGTCACCGCACGCGTGCATCTGGTGATGCCCGAGCGCAACCCTTTGGTGGATAAGCCCCAGCCGGCAGCGGCCTCGGTGTTCATCAAGCACCGCCCCGACAAGAACCTGACCGCGCAGATCCCGCAGATCAAGGCGCTGGTGGTCAACAGCATCGAGGGCCTGTCGTACGACAACGTCACCGTTGCGCTGTTCCCGGCCGACGGACTGAGTCGCGAGTCTGCGCCGACTGCCACTCCGGCAGCAGCCAGCGCCGCGGCCGTGTTCCTGCCGCTGCTGGCCGGTGGCCTCGGAGGCGTGCTGGCGCTCGGCGGCGGCGCGCTGTTGTGGTGGCGTCGCCGACGCACGCCGGCAAGCACCGCGTTGACGCTCGCTCCCCCGGCATCGGCCGGCAAGCTGCCGGCACCGGCCCGCCAGGCCACCGATGAAGCGGCGGCGGCGTTCCGCCGCGCGATGAGCCGCCAGTGAACGCGAGCGCACATTCCGGCGCCGCGGTGGCACGCGCCAGCTCGCGCCGTCGGCAACGTGCCGCGCTGGCACGGCAATTGATCGAGCGGGCCCCGCACGCGTTGGACTCTGTCGACTGGGACACCCTGGATGACGCGCCCGAATGGATGGCCTGGGACGCTGCGCGCCTGGATGCGTTGCAGCAACAGGTCGGGGCGTTGATGCTGGCGCCGGAACTGCGGCTGTGGATCGACGCGGCGCGTATTGCTGCCGCCACGCGCGCGCTGGGTGCCCCACTGCTGCACGGCCTCATGGCTCTGCCAGACGCCGAAATGCTGCCGCGTGATGTCGCACCCGCACCGCGCATCGAGCGCGCCGATCAAGTCGCGCCTTCGCTATGCACCTGTGGAGCTGGCGTACTGCTGGCTGCGCTGCCCTCGGGATCCTTGCGCCAGGCAGCGGCCCTGCTATTGACTCCCACTCAGCCCTCGCCGATGGCCGGCGCGCTGGCGCGCTCGCTGGTGGCGCGCGCGATGCAACTGGCGGCGCGGCTCGCGCCCAGGCAACAACAGGAGACGGCATGAGCTTCCTACTGTGGCAACGCGAGGCGGGCGTCGCGATCGCCTCGGCGCGCCTGGTGCTGCGAGCCGACGAGGTGCCGGCGCTGCGCGATGCGCAGCAACTGCGCGACGATCTCGACTCGCTGCGCCGCGAGCAGCAGGCGCAGGTGCAGGCGGCGTGCAGCGCCGCGCACGCCGAAGGCCTCGCCGCGGGGCTGCAGGAAGGTCGCGCACTCGCGCGCGACGAGATTGCCACCACGCTGGCCGCACTGGCGGCGGCCGCTGCACAACACGAAGCAGGTCGCCGTGCCGACGTCGCCGCGTTGGCGCTGCAGGTTGCGCGCAAGCTGCTCGGCGAGATCGACGACGGGCAGCGCCTGGCCGCACTGGCGCGCGAAGCGTCGCGAGAGATGCTGCCGGCGCCGCGCCTGACGGTGCGCTTGCACCCGCAGCGCGCCGAAGCCGTGCGCGCGCAGTTGCAGCGCATCGTCGCCCGCGAGAACGAATCGGTGCCGGCGTACGAGGTCCTCACCGACGACGGCTGCGCGCTCGACGACTGTCGCATCGACAGCGAGCTGGGCAGCGCCGACGCCTCGCTCGACCGACAGTTGGCCCGCCTGGCGCAGGCCTGGGGGGTGACGGAACAATGAGCACGATGACCGACACCGCGCACCTGCTGCGTACGCTGCAGACCACCAAGACGGTGGTCGAGTTCGGCCGCGTCGTGCAGGCCGGCGGCACCGTGCTGCGCGCCACCGGGCTGCGCGCGCGCATCGGGCAGCAGTGCCGGATCCTCGAACCAGGCGCCGCGCCCTCGGACGCCGAGCCGCTGTTGGCCGAAGTGATAGGCTTCGCCGGCGCCGAGGCGATCCTCGCTCCATACGGCTCGCTGCAGGGCGTGGCAGTCGGCGCCGCGGTGCAGGCGTTGGCCGAGGACGCCCAGGTGCCGTGCGGTCCGGCGCTGCTCGGCCGCGTCGTCGATGCGTTCGGCCGCCCGCTCGACGAGCGAGCGCTGCCGACCGGCCCCGATCTGCGGCATACGCCGCTGCATGCCCCGGCGCCGTCGCCGCTGCAACGCCGCGGCGTCGACCATCCGCTGCCCACCGGCGTGCGCGCGATCGACGCGGCACTCACCGTCGGCGAAGGCCAGCGCGTGGGCATCTTCGCGATGGCCGGCGGCGGCAAGTCGACGCTGCTCGGGATGCTGGCGCGCCAGGCGCGCGCCGACGTCAACGTGATCGCGCTGGTCGGTGAGCGCGGTCGCGAGGTGCGCGAGTTTCTCGACGAGAGCCTCGGCGAGGAAGGCCTCGCGCGCTCGGTGGTCGTGGTTTCCACCTCCGACCGGCCGGCACTGGAACGCGTGCGCGCCGCCTATGCCGCCACCGCGATTGCGGAGGCGTTCCGCCGCGAGGGCAAGCGCGTGCTGCTGCTGGTCGACTCCGTGACCCGCTTCGCGCGCGGGCTGCGCGAGCTGGGCCTGTCGGCGCTCGAGCCTCCGGTGCGCCGCGGCTACCCGCCCAGCGTGTTCGCTGAGCTGCCCAAACTCTTCGAGCGTGCCGGCAACGACGCGCGCGGCTCGATCACCGCCTTCTACACCGTGCTGGCCGAGGACGACGACAACTCCGATCCGGTGGCCGAGGAGGTGCGCTCGATCCTCGACGGCCACATCGTGCTGTCGCGAGCGCTGGCGCAGGCCGCGCACTACCCGGCGATCGACGTGCTCGGCAGCGCCAGCCGCGTGTTCACCCGCGTCGCCGAGCGTGAACACCGCGACGCCGCGGCGCAACTGCGTTCGCTGATGGCGCGCTTCAACGAAGTCGAGTTCTTGCTGCGCGTCGGCGAGTATCAGGCCGGTAGCGATCCGCTGGCCGACCGCGCGATCGAGCGCATGCCCGCCGTCAAGGCGTTGCTGCAGCAGCGCTCCGATGAAGCCACCGACATTGCCGGGACGATCGCCAGGCTGAAGGAGGCCGTGGCATGAGCTGCCAGCGCGCCTGCCGGGCGAGTCTCGCCGCGCGCGGCGCAAGGCACGCGTCATGAGTGGCGCGCGCCTGCCGCAGCCCCACGAGGCGCAGCAGCTCGCGCGGTTGCGCGCGCTGCGCGTTCAGCGCGCTCGCGAGCGCATCGCCCCGGCCCAGGCCGCGGTCGCGCAGGCCGCGAGGGCCGTGCGGGAGAGACAGCAGAAGATCGCCTCGCTGCGCCACCAGCTCACCGCGTCGCGCCAGGCGGTGGTGACCTCGCTAGCCGCCACGTTGCCGCGCTGGTCGGCCGTGACCGGCGCCCACCTCGAGAAGCTGGTCGATGAACTCGAGCGGCACGAGTACGAGCTGATGCAGGACGACCGCGCGCTGGAAGCCGCCCAGGAGCAACTGCAACAGGCGCGCTCGGAGCTGACGCGCGCCCTGGCACGCGAAGACGCGGTGCAGGGGCTCGCGCGCCAGGTCAAACGGGCGCGGCTGGTCGAGCGCGAGCAGCGCGCCGAGCGCGAACTCGATGACCAAGGACGGCCTGCGGCCATGGTGGCGCGATGAAGCTCAGCGCCTCCCCGGCCTGCGCGCCATCGAACGGCCAATCGGCGCGAAGCACAGCGGGTCGCAACGAAACCCCATCGCGCGCCGAACCGCGCGAGACGCGCGAGACGCTCGACGCTTTCGAGCGTGCGCTTCACGCCAAGGGGCTGCCGTTTTGCCTCGGCGACCGGGCGCCGACGACCCCCGAGCCCGCCGCCCCCGACGGCGCGGCGTCGATGTTTACCTGGGTCTGCGTACCGCTGGTGCGCACCAGCGAGGCGCCGGCACCCGGCCCCGCGATGATCGAGACCACCACCGGAACGCGGGCCGCGATCGAGACTGCGCTGCGCAACGCCGAGCCGCAAGCCGGCCACCTGCTCGCGGCGGCCGAACGCCCCGCGGTGTGGGAGGCGTCGATCGGCGGCCTACACGGCACCGTCGAGGTACGGGCCGAGCGCATCGTCGCCGCCGGCGCACCGCCGTCGTGGGGGCTGACGATCGGCGCACCGGCGCTGGGCGCCGAACTCGCAGCCCGCCACACGTCGAGGTTGCACGAGCGCCTGCGCAAGCACGGCATCGAGGTCGACCACGTGCGCATCGAGCGCAAGCGCGAGCGCGACGACTTGCCGCGCTAGGACGCGGATTTGAACCGTCGCCACGGCGGCCGCAACCCATGCACGAGACCCGCCCTGGCCAACCGCAGCGGCCGCGGTCTCTCGACCACGAGGAGCTTGCATGAATCACTCCCTCCCGGGCCATCATGCCGCTCGCAGCCGCCTGGAGGCGACGCTGCGCCGGAGCTTGCCTGCGATGCTGCTGCGTGCGCAGTTGTCGCAAGACGATGAGCCGTTGCGCGTCGTGCCTGCGCCGATGCCCATCGCACCGACGCGGATGGCTGCCGCGCAGAGCAACGACACGGCCACGCGAGCCGAACTACAGGCGCTGTACACGCGCTGCCTGCAAACCTATCGCGACGCGGCCCACTCCGAAGGCGGCGAGCACGAAGATGCCGGCGCCGCGATGGCGCTGTTCGTCGCCGCCAATCTGAGTGCACTCAACGACGTCGAGGTGACCCCGACGCTGCTCGACGTGCTGGAACGTCAACTGCGCGGTCTCACGCGCCGCAGCGCCGACTGGGACGCGGCGCCCCCCGAGAAACGCCAGTACTTCTTCGAACGCACGGCGATCCTCGGCGTGCTGATCACCGGCCATCATGGCAATGCGAAGACGCAGGGTGCGGCCGCGCTGGCCGACGTGCGCCGCATCGCGCGCGGCTATCTTGAGCAATTGCTCGGCTTTGACCCCCGGCGGCTGACCATCGGCCCTGCGGGCCTGACGCTGCGCAGCCGTTAGCGCGGGCCCGCAGGAATCGAGCGATGGAAATCGAGCGCATCGCGGCAACCCGGGCAGTCGACCAGACAATGGCTGCCTGGGCCGCCGCAGTCGATGCGCTGAATGCCGACCCGGCAACCTCCGGCAAGCCGGCCGACGCAGCCCGCGAAACGCTGGTGGCCGGCAACTCGCCCGCAGCCGAGAGCGCCATCCCGGCAACTTTGCTGCCAGGGGCTGATACCGACGCCGGCCACGAGGCGTCCACCGTGCAGACGAACTGGCGCGCCCCGACGCCACCGGCCGAGACCCAGCGCCCCCAGGAGCCGCTTGCGCTGGCCGTTGCGGCCGCCGATGCAGAGGCTGCGGTGCCGCTGTCGCTGCTGGTGCCTGCTACGCTGACCGGGCTGCGGGTCGACCCTGCAATGATCTGGCCGCTGCCGACTCCGGGCGCGCCTCCCTGGCAACAGCCCGCGTCCCGCGTCGAACGCGACAAGGAACCACCTCACCGCCCACCGGAAGACGTGGCCGAGCCGGCGAGCGAGCCCGACGAGCCGGCGTCGCAACCCCAAGCGCATGCAGCCCCCGAAGACGTGCTCGATGCCGAGCAGGCCAATGCCTGGTGCGACGCGCTGACTGCGGCGCTGCGTGCGGCGCTGGCCAAGCGCATCGTCGCGCGCTCGCTGCTGTGCGCGGCCGAGCAGTGGCGGCGTGGCCGATGCGTCGTGCTGGCGTGTCCGCAAGGCGACGACCTGGCGACCGGATGGGCCTTCGTGCTGTGGCCGCGCGCGACCACGACCGACCAGCCGCTTGCATTGCGCGGCCTGCGCGTCGACGCCCGACTGCAATGGCGCACGCTGCCGCCTGCGACCCCGTGGTGCCATGTGCGCGTCGTCAAGGAACACCATCCCCGGCACGGGCGACAGCTGGTGCCGTCGGAAGGCGCGCCGCGCGACGCCGCGCTGCCGTGCGACGTGCAACTCGGCCCCGTGCTGGCGCGCTCGCAACGCTGGTGCGAGGTGCGGGTGCACATCGCCGCCGCCCAGCGCTTCTGGGCTGCACTGGGCAAGCAGTGGAGCGCCTATGTCGTGGTCAGCGCAACGCCGCTGCTGCCCAACCCGCGGAGTTCGACATGACCCTCGAGACCCCGATCCGCACGGCACGCCGAGCGACGCCGCGCGCGTTGCCACCGCGGCACGTCGCGGGCGACGCGCTGCTCGCCTGCGCTGCGCTGGGTGACGCGGCGGCGTTGATCCGCCGCCACAACGGCAGCCTTGCCGCCACGACGCCTGCCTGGCGCACGCTGCTGCCGGCGCTCGCCGAAGGCGCCTCGCAGGCCGCGCTCGAACACGCCCTGCCCGGCCTGCGCGCCGCCTGCCGCAGCGCCGAAACCTCGCCGCAACGCGCGAGCCTGGGCGATACGCGTCAGTGGGATGCGCAGCTTGCCGTGCTCGATGCCGAGCACCTGATGCTGCGCGTGGTCGACCGGCGCGAGCTGGCCCGCGTGCTGCAGCGCCAGCTCGACGACCGCGAGCAACTGTTGTTCACATCGCGCGTGATCTCGGTGGGCGAGATGGCGACCACGCTGGCGCACGAGCTGAACCAGCCGATCGGCGCCGCCGCCAATCTGCTGCGCGGCCTGCGCTCGCGGCTGGCGCGACGCCGCGCTGCGCTGAACGCCGAGGAGTCCGCCGCGCTCGAGCGTACGCTCGA
>DASURM010000319.1:0-3551 GCA_036280035.1 Burkholderiaceae bacterium
GGGTTCCCCTGGGGGGAACCCTTTCAGGTTTTGGACTCGACCGAGTCCTTTGTCGAGTGGCCTGGTCGCGGGCCCTCAATCACTTGGAGTGAAGAATGAAACTCGTCGCTTTCGAGCGCGCACAGCAGGGGACCGGAGCGAGCCGCCGCCTGCGCAACGCCGGCAAGGTGCCCGGCATCGTCTATGGAGCCGGCCAGCCGCGCACCATCGAGTTCGACCACAACGCGCTGTTCCACGCGCTGAAGAAGGAAGCCTTCCACTCGTCGGTGCTCGAGATGGAAATCGGCGGGCAGACGCAGAAGGTGCTGCTGCGCGATTTCCAGCTGCATCCGTGGAAGCAGCAGGTGCTGCACATCGACTTCCAGCGCGTCGACGCCAATACGCGGGTGCGCATCAAGGTGCCGCTGCACTACAGCGGCGAGGAGAGTTCGCCGGCGGTCAAGACCGACAAGTGTCTGATCAGCCACGTCGCCAACGACGTCGAGATCGAGTGCCTGGCGACCCAACTGCCCGAGTTCATCGGCGTCGACCTGAGCGGCCTCGCGAAGGGCCAGTCGCTGCACGTGTCCGACATCGTGCCGCCGGCCGGCGTGCGCATCGTGCGTCACGGCACGCTCAACCCTGTGATCGTGGCGGTCACGCTGCCGAAGGCCGAGGAAGAAGAGGTTGCCGAGGCCGGCGCCGAAGTTGCGGCGGCCGCGGCTGCAGCCGCGCCAGCCGCCGCGGCCGCCGCGCCCGCAGCGACTGCCGCAGCTACACCGGCGGCGGCACCGGCCAAGGCCAAGGCGGCCGCACCCGCCAAGGACGACAAGAAGAAGAAGTGATAGCGCGCCCGCGGTAGCGCTCGCATCCCCCGACAGCGGCCCCCCAACGGGGGCCGCTTCGTTTGGCATCGAACTCGATAATCGTCGCCATGATTCGATTGATCGTCGGCCTCGGCAACCCCGGCACCGAGTACGAACACACCCGCCACAACGTCGGCTTTCGCTGGCTCGAGCGCGCGGCACGCCAGCTCGGCGCCACGCTGAAGAGCGAGCGCAGCTACCACGGCTTGGTGGCGCGCGTGAACCGCGGCGGCGGCCCGCTGTACCTGCTGCAGCCGCAGACCTACATGAACCTGTCGGGCAAGGCGGTTGCCGCGCTGGCGCGCTTCTTCAAGATCGCGCCGCAGGAGATGCTGGTGGTGCACGACGAGATCGACCTGCCGCCCGGCCAGGTCAAGCTCAAGCTCGGCGGCGGCGTCGCCGGCCACAACGGGCTGAAGGACATCCAGGCTCAGCTCGGCAGCGCCGACTTCTGGCGCCTGCGCATCGGCGTGGGCCACCCGGGCAACCGCGACGAAGTGGCCGATTGGGTGCTGTGCAAGGCGTCGCCCGAGCAGCGCCAGGCGATCGATGCATGCGTCGAGCGCTCGCTCGACGCGTTGGACCTGCTGATCGACGGACCGATGGAGCGCGCGATGATGAAGATCCATGCCAGGCCGAAGGCCGCCCCGGCGGCCCCTGCACCATGAGCCCCGCCCGGCGGCCCGAAGGGGCTCATACCGGAGCGCGCCAGCGCGAAGGGCTTGCAGTGACCGCGGCGGCTGCTCTGATCGCGACCCTGGCGCTCGCGGCGGCAGTGCCAGCCGCCCGGGCACAGGAACCGGTCTACCGCTGCGGCGCGAGCTATTCGCGGGAGCCGTGCCCCGGCGGCATCGCGGTCGCGGTCGACGACGCCCGCAGCGAGGGCCAGCGCGCGCAGGCGCTGAAGGTGGCACAACTCGATGCCAGGCTGGCCGCCGCGCTGGCGCGCGAGCGCCTGCAGGTCGAGCGGCTCGCGGCGCGCCAGGGGCCGACTCTGCTCGGCGACGCGCGGCGCCCGCCCGCCGCGCGCGCTCTTCGCAGCCCCGAAAAGCGCAGCAAGACCGAGCCGATCACGCTGTACCGTGCGCCCGGCGGCAGGTGAGACGCGGCCGCGCGGTCAGACTGCGTCCTTCGCGCGCACCAGCGCGTCGAATTTCAGCCTCAACTGCGCGGGCGACTCGACGTGCCGCGGGTCTTGCGGGATGCACGCCACCGGGCACAACTGCACGCACTGCGGCTCGTCGTGGTGACCGATGCACTCGGTGCAGCGGGTGGGATCGATCTCGTAGTGTTCGGCGCCGAGCGCGATCGCCTCGTTCGGGCAAGCGGGTTCGCAGACGTCGCAGTTGATGCACTCGTCGGTGATCAGCAGAGCCATACGAGCGCCCTCAGTCGGCGCAGGGCCGCCCCAAGCCGACCGATCCCCCTCGGGCGGATGCGACAACGGCCGCAAGGCTGTTGCGGCGAGGCTCACTTCGCGCAGCGAAATGAAGGCGCGAAGCGCCGGCCGGAGCCAACGTAGGGAGTAAGGGGGTCAACTCACGTCTCCTGCGTCACGCGGTCGCGCAGGCGCCTGAGCACCTGCGGCGCGACGAACTTCGACACGTCGCCGCCGAGCATCGCGATCTCGCGCACGAACGTGCCGCTGACGAACTGATACTGGTCCGACGGCGTCATGAATATGGTTTCGACCTCGGGCATCAGCTGCCGGTTCATACCGGCCATCTGAAACTCGTACTCGAAGTCGCTCACGGCGCGCAGCCCGCGCACCACGACGTGGCCGCCGTTGGCGACCACGAAGTCGCGCAACAGGCCGCGAAAGGCAACCACCTCGACGTTCGCGTACGGCTGCGCCACCTCGATCGCGATGTCGATGCGCTCGTCGAGCGAGAACATCGTGCGTTTGTGGTGCCCGGCGGCCACCGCCACCACCAGCTTGTCGAACAGCCCGGCGGCCCGGCGCATCAGGTCTTCATGGCCGAGCGTCATCGGATCGAAGGTTCCCGGGTAGACGGCAACAAGCGGGCTGCGCATGGCTGGCTCACCTTCTGAAACGCGGGCAGTTTAGCCGCTGCTATTGCGCCGCAGCAGGTGAAACCACACCGCGCCGGCGCGGTCTTGCCGCCACAGCGAGCATCCGGGCGCGCCAGCGCTCAGCGGCTCGGCCGACTCGACGTAGATGAAACCGTCAGCCGCCGCCAAGTGAGTGGCGGCTTCGATCGCTGGCGCGAGCAGCGGGCCGCCGAACGGCGGGTCGAGCAGCACGAGGTCGAAGCGTCGCTGCGCCTGCTTGCGCATCCAGGCGAGCGCATCGGCGCGCTCGATCACGACGGCGTCGGCCCGCAGCCGCGCCTTGGCGGCGCGCAACGCAGCCACCAGCGTCGGGTCGTGCTCCAGCATGATCACCTCGGCCGCGCCGCGCGAGGCCGCCTCGAACCCGAGCGCGCCGGTGCCCGCGAACGCGTCGAGGCAGACCCAGCCGGTGAGATCCTGCCCGAGCCAGTTGAACAGCGTTTCGCGGACGCGCTGCGGGGTCGGTCGCAGGCCCGGCCGGTCGAGCACCGGCAGCGCGCTGCGTTTGAGCGTACCCCCGACGATGCGCACCTGCCGCGGCGGCGCGCGCGGCGCGCCGCTCACCTGCGCACGGCCACGCCGCGCTCGGCCAGCAAGGCCTTGGCTTGGCCGACCGTGAACTCGCCGTAATGG
>DASURM010000320.1:0-9136 GCA_036280035.1 Burkholderiaceae bacterium
TACCTGGCGGCCACGCTCGATGCCACGCTCGAACTGCTCGAGCGTGCGCCCGAGGACGACAACGGACTGCAGTTGTTCCGCCTGGCCCTGGCGCATGAAGACGAAGCGGCCGAGACGCTGGCGGCGATGGCGCAGGCGGCCGGGTTGAAGGGCGAGGCGACGAAGGACCTGTGGCCGATCTGGCCGTCGCGCGTGCGCCGCGAGCCGCTGTGGTTCGGTGCGCAGCATGTCGAGCTCGGCACACCGCGCGGCGGCTTCGTGCCCGACAACGAGCGCTGGGCGCACGACGAGGCGGTGCCCGAGTTCGAGATCGACGCGCAGCCGGTGCAGTGGGCGCAGTTCGTCGAGTTCGTCGACGACGGCGGCTACGACGAGCCACGCTGGTGGGGCCAGGCCGGCTGGGCCTGGCTCGAGCGCATGCAGCGTCGCGCCCCGCGCTATGTCGAGCAGACGGGCCGCGCGGTGCTGGCGCAGCGCGCCGGCCAGCTGCAACGGGTGGCCTCCGCGCAGGCGGTGGTGCACGTAAGCTGGTACGAGGCCGATGCCTGGTGCCGCTGGGCGTCGCGCCGCCTGCCCACCGAGCCCGAGTGGGAGATCGCCGCCGTCACCGGATCGTCGCGCGGCTTCGTGTGGGGCGACGTGCACGAATGGATGGCCGGCCGCGCGATGCGCTGGAGCGACGAGCCGCCGCAGGCGGCGCCGGCGACGAGCTGCGCCGCCGACCACGCCGCCGCACGCACGCTGCGCGTGACTCGCGGTGGCTCGGTGATGACGGTGCCGCGGCTGAAGCACCCGAAGGCGCGATCGTTCCGCCAGGCCGAGCACGACGCGGCCTTCGTCGGCTTTCGCAGCTGCGCGCTGTGACCGCGGGGGCGCCGTCGATTGCCGGTTCCACCTAGGTGTTTGCGAGGGCTTGGCGTCGGCGGCCGCGCCGGCTGTGATGGCGGCCTTCGCGTCCATGCCGAGATGCCCAAGCGCCATACCCTGCGACGCCATGCCCACCTGATCGTGGCGAGCGCCGCGATCAGCGGCGGCGCGTGGGCACAGACCGACGCGGCAGCGCCTGACCCGGCGCAAACCGTCGTCGTCACCGGCTCGCTGCGTGCGCAGCGCGTGCTCGATGCGCCGTATGCGATCGGCGTCGTCGACGCGCAGGAGCTGCGCGAGTCCGGCCCGATGGTCAACCTGTCGGAGGCACTGTGGCGCGTGCCCGGCATCACGGTGGCCAACCGCAACAACTACGCGCAGGATCTGCAGATCAGCTCGCGCGGCTACGGCGCGCGCGCGAGCTTCGGCGTACGCGGCCTGAGGCTGTACACCGATGGCATTCCGGCCACCATGCCCGACGGCCAGGGCCAGGTGGCGCACTTCGACCTCGCCGGCGCGTCGCGCATCGAGGTGCTGCGTGGCCCTTTCTCGGTGCTGTACGGCAACAGCTCGGGCGGTGTGATCGCGCTGTTCACTGCGCCGGCCACCGAGCGCGAGGCCGAAGCCGCGCTCGACGCCGGCAGCTTCGGCCTGCGCCAGGCCAGGGTGGCGGTGGCGTCGCCGTTGCCGTCGGGGTTCGACGTGCGCGCCGACCTCACGCGCTTCGAGATCGACGGCTTCCGGCCGCAGAGCGCCGCCGACCGCACGCTCGGCAACGTGCGCCTGGGCTGGCGCGGCGACGCCGACACGGTGACGCTGCTGGCGTCGGCGCAGCGGCAGGATGCGCTCGATCCGCTGGGTCTGACGCGCGCGCAGTTCGATGCCGATCCGCTGCAGACCACGCCGCAGGCCACGCTGTTCGATACCCGCAAGGCGATCGACCAGAACCAGGGCGGCGTCAACTGGCAGCACCGCTTCGGCAGCGAGCAGGGCCTCGTCGAGACCCACGTCACCGCCTACCTGGGCACGCGCAGCGTCACCCAGTACCTGGCGATTCCGGCAGCGACGCAGGCCAACCCCGACCACAGCGGCGGCGTGATCGCCTTCGACCGCGACTACTACGGCGTCGACGCGCGCGCGCTGCTTCGCTTCGGCCACACCGGCGTCGTGCTCGGCGTCAACCAGGAGCGCCAGATCGACGACCGCACGGGCTACGAGAACTTCGTCGGTGCACCGCCCAACCAGACGCTCGGCGTGCAGGGCAACCTGCGACGCGACGAGACCGACCGCGCGACGTCGAACGACTTCTACGGGCAGTTCGAGACCCCATTGTCGGAGGCCTGGCAGCTGGTGGGCGGCGTGCGCTCGGGCCAGGTGAAGATGCAGGTCGACGACCGCTACCTGAGCAACGGCGACGACTCGGGCTCGCTGAAGTTCGACTACACCAACCCGGTGCTCGGCGTGCGCTGGCGCGTGGCACCGCAATGGACGCTGCACGCCAGCGCGGCGCGCGGCTTCGAGTCGCCGACGCTGGGCGAACTCGCCTACCGGCCCGACGGCGGCTCGGGTTTCAACTCCGGGCTGCAGGGCCAGACAAGCCGCCAGGTCGAGCTGGGCAGCAAGTGGCGCGGCGCGACCATCGACCTCGACGCCGCGCTGTTCCTGATCGATACCGACGACGAGATCGGCGTCGCCACCAACGCGGGCGGCCGCTCGGCGTTCCAGAACGTCGGCCGCACGCGGCGCTATGGCGGCGAGGCGGCGCTGACGTGGCGCATCGCGCCCGGCCTGCGCGGGCTGGCCAGCTTGACCCTGCTCGACGCGAGCTATCGCGACAGTTTCTTCACCTGCGGCCCGCCGCCGTGCACCGCACCGAGCCTACTGGTGCCGGCGGGCAACCGCATCGCCGGCACCCAGCGCGTGCTCGGCGGCGCCGAGCTGGCCTGGCGCCCCGGCGGCGTGGTGCCGGGCGAGGTCGCGGCCGAGTGGCGCGCGCAGGGCTCGACGCCGGTCAACGACCTCAACAGCGACTTCGCCGCCGGCTTCGGCGTCGTGGCCCTGCGTTGGAGCGCCGACCTCGCGGTCACCGCCAGCGGTACGCTGCAGTTGCTGGCGCGCGTCGACAACCTGTTCGACACGCGCTATTCGGGCAGCGTGATCGTCAACGAGGCCAACGGGCGTTTCTTCGAGACCGCGGCACCGCGCAACGGGCTGCTGTCGCTACGTTGGTTGCAGAAGTTCTGACGCCGACGGTCCCGAGCAAGTGGCTCTGCCACTTTGATTGACCCACGCGGGGGCGGGCCGGGCAAGACCCGGCCCTGGGGCGCTCAGAACGACAGCCTCAGGTCGATCCACCAGTTGCGCGGCGTGCCCGGTGCGACGAACAGCGCGTCGGCCTCGGTGCCGGTGTAGTTGCCCTGCGCGTCGAACACCGTTTCGGCGATCGCGCCATAGCTGGCGTAGCGCTTGTCGAACACGTTGTTCACCCTCGCCAGCAACTCGATCATGGGCGCGGGTCGCCAGCTCAGACGCAGGTTCGTCTCCGTGTAGCCCGGCAGCGTGAAGTCCACTCGCTCGGTGCCGCCGTCTTCGATCAAGCCGTCCTCGTTGCCTTGTACGACGCGGCGGCCGGTGCGCTGCACGTCAGCGCCGACCGACCAGCCGGCGGCAAAGCGCCAGTCGGCAGCGATCTTGAGCATGTTCTTCGGCACGCCTGCGATGCGCGTGCCGGGAGCGACGATCACGTTGCGCTCGCCCATGCGCAGCGTGCCGTCGGCTTCGTAGGTGGCTTTCAGCACGCTGGCCGAGGCGTCGAGCGACAGCGCCCCCAGCGTGCCCTGCCACGACAGGTCGCCGCCCTGATGCCGCGTCTTCGGAAAGTTCTGGAAGTAGCCGAGCTGGCCGGTGGTGCTGGCGCTGCCGAACACGATGTCGTCGCGGTTGTCGGTGCGGTACAGCGTCAGCTCCAGGCGATGCCCGGCGGCTGGACGCCAGCGCGCGCCCAGCTCGAAGCTGGTTGAGCGCACCTGGTCGAGGTACGGGTCCGACTGCAGGCCGGCGGGCAGCCGGCACGGCTCGTTGGGGTTGGCGCAGCCCAACTCCATCGCGGTGGGTACGCGCGTGTTGCGGGCGAGGTTGGCGAACACGCTGGCCTCGTGACCCAGCCCCTGCGTCACACCGAGCGCCGGGTTGAGGCTGGTGTAGGTGAATGTCTCGCGCGGTTGCACGTCCAACGCGCCGGTGTTGTCGTCCAGCGACGTGAGCTGGTTGCCGACGCGCGAACGGTTGGCGCGCACGGTGCCGGTGACGTGGGTGCGCCCCGCGACCCGCCAGGTGTCGGTGGCGTACAGCCCGAGGCTGACCGCATCGCCGTCGACTGCGGCGCTGAGCGCGGGCTCCGCGCCGGGCTCGGGCAGCACGCCGCGGCTGGCGTCGAACTCGCCTTCC
Source organism: Burkholderiaceae bacterium (assembly GCA_036280035.1). Taxonomy (GTDB): domain Bacteria; phylum Pseudomonadota; class Gammaproteobacteria; order Burkholderiales; family Burkholderiaceae_C; genus JAEUPI01. Next base: position 4,315 of record DASURM010000320.1, read on the forward strand.
TGCTCGCTCTGCCGGTACTTGACGCGATTCGCGTCGACCGAGGCACCCATCTGCCATCGATGGTCGCCGCTGTGCCTTGCCAGGCTGACGGCAACGCCGTAGGCGGTCTGCTTGGTTTGCGTGGTGTTGAGCGAGGCGATCTCACCCGGCTCGTCGGCAACATCGCCATTGGTGGTGTCGCGCCGGGTGCTGCGCACGTAGGCCAGCGCCTGCAGGCGGCTGGCGTCGTCGATCTGGCGGCTCCAGTTGAAGGCGAGCTGGCCTAGTTCGTTGCGCGTGCGATCGGGGTGGGTGTAGACGGCCTGGTAGCGGTTCTCGGCGAGGTCGGGCGTGCGGTTGCCCTCGTCGTCGAATGTGAACTGCGGCACCAGGCCGTTGCCGATCAGCGTGCTGCGTGCGGCCAGCAACGATACATCCCATGCGCTGGCACCTTCGCTGCGGCCGATCCGCGCCAGCACGTTGCCCAGGTTGCCGGGCGACTCGTCGCGCCAGCCGCGCTCGTCGAACGCGCTGGCGGCAGTGTACTGGTGCCAGCCGCTGGTGGCATCGCTGTGGCCGTAGCTCGCATCGAGCCGTTTGCGGCCGAAGCTGCCGCCGCCCAACTCGACACGCGCGCCCGGCGCGCTGCGCCCGTCGGCGGTAGTGAGCACGATCGCGCCACCGAGCGTGTTGAGGCCGAACGCCGGGTTGGCGCCCGGCACCACGCTGATCGACTGCAGCGAGAACTCAGGCACCAGATCCCACAGCACGACGTCTCCGAACGGCTCGTTGATGCGCACGCCGTCGAGATACACCGACAGTCCCTGCGGCGCGCCGAGCAGGCCCGAGGCACGGTAGCCGCGATAGGTGAGGTCGCCCTGGTACGGACTGCCCTGGATGTCGTTGACCTTCATGCCGGGCAGCCGGCGCGCCAGCAGGTCGGTGGTGTTCGCCGTCTGCGCGGCGTCGATGGCCGGGCGTCGCACGGTCAGCGTGCCGTAGGGCAGCAGGTCGCGGTCGACCCCGAGCCCCGGCAGCGGCGAGGTGCCGATCACCTCCACCTGGTGCGTGCCGGCGCCTTGCGCCTGCGCAAGCGCGCTGCCGGTCGACAGCGCTGCCAGCGCTGCCAGCGCCGCCAGGCGCCGCGTCGTCGGATGCATGCTCGCGTCTGCGTCGTCTCGAACAAGGCGAGTCTGCCGGCCCGCCGGCACGCCTCGTCTCGGGAATGTCGTGTATGGGAGAACTCCGGGCCTGCTCCACGATGACACAGCCGCGATGGCACCACCCACAGCGCAACGCCACGGGCTCGTCGACGAAGGTGGCGTGCCGGCCCCAAGGGCGCACCGGCAAGCGCTACAGGCCCGCGAGGTAGTGCCCGAGGTGGTCGATGTCGGCGTCGTTGAGCGTGCGCGCCACGCTGGTCATGTTGCCGGCGTCGTTGGTGCGCTTCCTGTCCTTGAATGCGCGCAGTTGCTTGACGACGTAGTCGTAGTGCTGGCCGGCAACGCGCGGGATCTCGTTCTGTCCGGCGAATCCGCCGAGGTGGCACATCGTGCACAGTGTCTCGTCGGCCTTCGCGCGCCCGAGCCTCGCCTTCTCGGCGTCGACCTTGAAGGTCTCCGGCGCTGGCTTTTGCGCCGCAAAATAGTCCGCGAGTTCGCGCATCTCATCGCGGGTCAGGTCGCTGGCCATTGGTGATATCTGCGGATGCTCGCGCCGGCCCTCCTGGAAGTCGCGCAGCTGCAGGTAGAGGTAGCGCGAGGTTTGCCCCGCCAGAATGGGGTTCAGCGTCACCGTCGAGTTGCCGTTTGGGCCGTGGCAGGCCGCGCACAGCGCGGCCTTGGGCGGCATTGCCTGGGCCGACGCCACTATCGGCATCACCCAGGCCCACAGCAACACCGCGAACTTCTTCATCGTGGTCATTGCACGAGCATGCCATACGAACCGCTGCACATCGCATGCCCGTCGTTGCCCAAGCAGACACCGCGGTTCCGGCTCTGCCGGTCTGCTGGTGTTGCCTCTTGAGGGGGTGAGCGGGACGGGCAACAGTCCGGTGGACTGTTGCTCGCCAGCGAACGCCGCTAGGTCGCTTCGGGGGTGGTCAAGGCAGTGCGAACGCGAACACCGAGTTGCCGCGCTTGAAGTCGAGCTGCGTGTTGCCGCCAGCGGCCACCGCGACGTACTGCTTGCCGCCGACCGTGTAGCTCACCGCCGGGGCATTGACGCCGGCTCCGCACTGGAACTCCCACAGCTTGCGACCCGATGCGGCGTCGAAGGCGCGGAACCAGCCGTTGCCCTCGCCGTTGAACACGAGGTCGCCCGCGGTGGCGAGCACGCCGCCGATCAACGGCTGCTCGGTGTCGACCTTCCACGTCATCTTGCCGGTGTCGACGTTCACGGCGGCCAGGCGCCCCCACTGCTTCTCGCCGGGGATGGCCTTGAAGGCGCCGCCGAGCCACAGCTTGCCGCCGGGGTACTTGGCCTCCTCGACGTGGTAGGTCATCGGCTGGTGCAGGTTGGCCGCGTAAGCCAGGCGCGTCTTCGGGTTGAATGCCATCGGGCTCCACTCGACGCCGCCGTTGGCCCCCGGGAGCATGCGCTTGCCGTCCTTGGTGGGCAGCACCCACATGTTCTCCTGCGGGATCATCGCCTCGGAGTGGCGGATCAGCTCGCCTGTGGCGCGGTCGTGCACGTAGACGTGCCCGGTCTTGCCGCCGTGGATCGCGACCTTGCGCATCTTGCCGTCCTTGCCCGCGGCCTCGGTCAGGATCACCGGCGACACGGCATCGAGATCCCACACGTCGTGCGCGATGTACTGGAAGTGCCACTTGTGGGTGCCCTTGTCCAGGTCGATCGCCACCATCGAGTTGGTGTACAGGTTGTCGCCGGGCCGCTCGGCGCCGTACAGGTCGGGGCTCGGGTTGCCGGCCACGAAGAACACGGTCTTGCTCTCGCGATCGACCGCCGGCGCCATCCAGACGCCGCCGCCGAGCGTCTTGTAGAAGTCGCCGCCCTTGTCGGCGAACTGCTTCTTCTCGGCCGCGATGTCGCGCAGCATGTTGCGCCCTGTCGCGTCGTTGACGGCCCACACGCCCTGGTGGCCCTTGTCGGGGATGCTGTGGAAGGTCCACAGCAGCTTGCCGTCGCTGGCGTCGAATGCCTTGACGAAGCCGCGCACGCCGTATTCGCCGCCGTTGGTGCCGATCAGGATCTTGCCGTCCACCGCCACCGGCGCCATCGTTTCGCTGTAGCCGAGTTCGGGGTCGGCGATCTGCGTGCTCCACAGCACCTTGCCGGTCTTGGCGTCGAGCGCGAGCAACTTGGCGTCGAGCGTGCCCATGAAGACGCGGTCGTTCATGATCGCGACGCCGCGGTTGTTGGGACCGCAGCAGTAGGTGGTGACCGGGCCCTGCTTGTGTTTGTAGTGCCAGAACTGCTGGCCGGTGACCGCGTCGATCGCGTAGACATGGTTGTACGACGTGGTCAGGTACATGATGCCGTCGACCACGATCGGCGCCGTCTCCATCGACTCGAGCACCTCGGTCTGGAACACGAACGCCGGCTTCAGTCGCGCCACGTTGCCGGTGTTGATCTGGCTGGCCGGGTAGTAGCGTGTCTGCTCGTAGCTGCCGTTGGAGTGCAGGAAGTTGGTGCCGTCGCCGGCCGCCGCATCGAGGTGCGACTGCGAGACCGAGATGCCCTTGGGAACCGGCGCGCCGGTGGCAGCGCCCGCGCCCTGGACCTCTTGCGCCAACGCGCCAGCCGCGCCCAGCATCCAACCAGCGGAGAGCACCGCTGCGCGCGCCCATGCGCGCGATTCGAACCGTGTCATTGCTGCCTCCTCGTCGTTTGGCCTGTCAAGCCGATACCGTGCGATACCGGCGGTATCGCGACGTGGAGGGCTCGGCGACAGTCACCGACGACAAGAAGTGGCTGGGGTCGGGTCGCGCGTCACTGAAGGGCGCGAGAATAGCGGGAAAGAATCCCGAGGGGAATATGGGCGGCATTGGACCGTGGCGGGAAGCCTTGGCTTGGCGTCGCGGCGCCGGCCGGCGCGTGGCGCTGGCGGTCGCGCTGGCGCTGTCGTCCGCCGGCGCGTGGCCGCAGGCCTCCACCAATCCGAACCTCAACGCGCAGTTGCTGGTGGCGGCGCGCGGCAACGACGTCTCGTCGGTGCAGCGCATGCTGGCCGACGGCGCGGCGGCCAACTCGCGCAACCGACTCGGCAAGACTGCGCTGCTGATGGCCTGCGAGAAGGGTCAGGCGCCGCTGGCCCTCACGATGCTGCGGGCCGGCGCCGACGTCAACCTGGCGTCGCTCGAAGGCGTGACGCCGTTGATGGCGGCTAGCTACGGCGGCCATGCCGCGATCGCGCGCGAACTGCTGCGCGCCGGTGCGCGCACCGAGGGCATCGATCGCATGCACCGCAGCGCCTGGGTCTATGCCGCGGCGCAGGGTCACGCCGAGGTGGTGGGGCTGCTGTTGGACAGCGGCGTGACGATCGACGCGGTCGACGAGCACCGGCTCACCGCCTTGATGTGGGCCGCCGGGCAGGGCCACGGCGAGGTCGTTCGATTGCTGCTGCAGCGCGGCGCGCGCGCTGACTTGCGCGATGACCGCGGCCTGAGCGCGCTCGACATCGCGGTGCAGCAGAGCCATGCCGACGTCGCGGCGCTGCTGCAGGTGCGCTGAGGCCCGGTTCAGTTCACGCGCGCCAGCCCCAGCCGCTCGGCGGTGCGCCGCTCGGCCTGGTAGGCGTCGCGCATGGCCTGCGCGTAGTCTGCGGGGCCGAGGTAGGCCAGCTCCTGGTCGTACCTGGCCAGCTCGGCGATGTGCTCGGGCT
>DASURM010000321.1:0-14716 GCA_036280035.1 Burkholderiaceae bacterium
GACGCGCTGCCTCGGGGTCGAGCGCGAGCTGCGACACCCCCCCGTTGACGCGCACCGACTGGCGCAGCATCTCCTCGACCTGCGGCTGCAGCATCAGCGCGCCCAGGCGGCCCTGCGGGGCCACCATGTGGCTGATCTGGCGGCGCAGCGCGACGCGGGTGAACTCGGTGAGCGCGAGCACGTCTTTCTCGCGCTGCGAGATCTCGGCCAGCGCCTCGAGGATGTCGCGCAGATTGCGGATTGAGATGCCTTCGCTGACGAGGCGGCGCAGCACCTCCGACACGCGCTGCAGCGGCAGGGCGCGCAGCACCTCCTTGACGATATCGGGCATGTCGGCCGACGCGCGGGTCAGCAGATTGGTGGTGTCCTGCGCGCCGAGGAACAGCGGGGCATTGCGGCGCAGCGCCTGACGCACCGGCTCGCCCAGCGCAACGTGGGCTTCGTCGGGCAGCGAGCCCGTGGCGATCGGTACCTCGAAGGCGAGCAACTCCCAGCGGTCGACCTCGGCCTGGTCGCTGTGTCCATGCACATGGATGCGCGGCAGGTTCAACCCGAGGCCGAGCTGGAATTCGTCGAGCACTTCTTCCAGCGTGCGCGTCAGGCGCTGGGCGTTGTGGTCGACCAGCAGCCGGGCCGGCACGCGCAGCAGCAGCGGCACCGCGGGGCGCTGCTGCGGCAGCGCGGTGGCGGCCACCTGCGACGGCGTGTCCAGGCGCTTGACCAGGCCCTGCAGCGCGGGATTGCGCGAGTTCGTCAGCTTGTCGCGCAGCGCCGGGGTGAGCAGCGCGCCGCTGGCCAGCAGCACGATGGCCATCGTGAGGAACACCGCGATCGGGAAGCCGGGCACGAAGGCCATCAGGACGCAGATGCCGCCTGCCACCATCAATACGCGCGGCTTGGCGATCACCTGCTTGCGGATCGAGTCGCCGAGGTGCTTGTCTTCCTCGTCGCTGGTGCGGGTGACGATCAGGCCGGCGGCCATCGCGCCGAGCAGCGCCGGGATCTGCGCGACCATGCCTTCGCCGATCGTCAGGATCGAGTACTTGGTCATCGCCGAGCCGATGTCGAGGTCCTGCATCATCACGCCGATCGCCAGGCCGCCGAGCAGGTTGATCACGATGATCACAATGCCGGCGATGGCGTCGCCCTTGACGAACTTCATCGCGCCGTCGAGCGAGCCGTGCAGCTTGCTCTCCATCTCGAGGTTGCGGCGGCGGCGCTTGGCCTCGTCCTTGTCGATCAGGCCCGAGCGCAGGTCGGAGTCGATCGACAGCTGCTTACCGGGCATGGCGTCGAGCGAGAAGCGCGCGGCGACCTCGGCTACGCGCTCGGCGCCCTTGGCGATGACGATGAACTGAACCACCGTGATGATCAGGAACACCACCAGGCCGACCACCAGGTTGCCGCCGGCCACCACTTTGCCGAAGGTGTCGATGATGTGGCCGGCGTTGCCGTGCAGCAGGATCATGCGCGTGGTAGCGATCGACAGCGACAGCCGGAACAGCGTCGTCATGAGCAGCACGCTCGGGAACACCGAGAACTCCAGCGGCGAGGCGATGTACACGCCCAGCAGCAGCAGGATCAGGCCCGAGGCGATGTTGAGCGCCACCAGCATGTCGATCAGCCACGCCGGCAGCGGCAGGATCATCATCGCGACGATGCAGACGATGCCGCCCACCAGCAGCAGATCGCTGTAGCGCGCGAACGCGCCTTCGCGCGTGACCGCTGCGCTGCGGAAATAGGCCGACATGCTCATGACTGGTTCTCTCCACGTGCGATCAGTTGGCCGCTTTCGCTGACGGCGAAGGCTGAGGTCAGGCGGCGGTACACGGCGAGTACGTCGCGCACGTAGGCCTGGGTTTCGGGGTAGGGCGGCACGGCACCGCCGTATTTGTCGACCGCCCCTTCGCCGGCGTTGTAGGCCGCCAGCACGAGCCGCAGGTCGTCGCCGAAGCGCGCGCGCAGCGTGCGCAGGTAGGCCGCGCTGGCGCGCAGGTTGGTGGCGGCATCGAACAGGCCTTGCTCCGGGTTGCTGACGCCGAAGCGCCTGCCGGTGGCCGGCATCATCTGCATCACGCCGCGGGCGCCGGCCTTCGACACCGCGCGCGGGTTGTGGCGCGACTCGACGTGTGCGATCGCGTGCAGCAGCAGCGGGTCGATCTGGTTCTCGCGCGCCGCTCCCATCAGCGCCGGCGCGAGCGACATCACACGCAGTTCGTCGCGCGTCGGCGGCGAGGTGGGGGCATCCGATGATGGCGTGCCCGGCGTTGGTGCGTACGCGCCGGGGGCGGGGCTCGCCGGCGACATCGTCACCGCGACCGGTGGCCGGTCGTACAGATCGAGTTGCGCCGCGCGCTGCACGGTCAGCGGGGCGGCGAGCGACGCGCACTGCGCATTGATCATGCTGAAGCGTTCGAGGCGGTCGGCGGACTTCTCGCCGAGCTTTCCGCTGCAGGTCTGCGCGTGCAGCGACGCCGACAGCACCAGGCCCAGCAGGGCGATCGACACGGGGTGGCGCAAGACGCGCAGGTGGGATGCCGAGCCGGCCATGCGGAGACTCCTAGTTGGGAGGGCTGCCGATGGGTTGCGCGGCCCGTCGCCGCGGTTCAAGGCGTTTCGCTGCCGGCCGCGCGGTGGCCGGCGCTTGCTTGCCGCTGCGCGCAGCGCGGCGCCGGCCCTGCTCCGGCCGGGGTTCAGCGCGAGCGCAGTTCGAGCGAGTCGTGTGCCAGCGTACCGCCCGACACCTTGGCGAAGGCCTGGCGCACCTGGTCGAGCGTGACCGTGGGCGGCAGCGGCTGGAAGTCGCTGCCGTTGACGCCCGCGGGCAACTCGGCCAGCACGTCGCGCTCGGTGGCGAAGCAGGCCACCGTCTCGGGCACGCCGCGGGGGTTCATGGTCAGCTCGAAGCGCATCGAACCGGGCAGTTGCAGGCCGGTGGCCGGTGCGACGCGCGAGTCGCGCCGGAAGCGGTTGGGAAAGAACCGCGTGACCTGGCGCTTCTCGTCTTGCAGGTAGCAGTACACGTGGGCATCGCGATTCGGGCGGATCGATAGCTGCACCGCCTCGCCGCGCGCCAGCCGCCGGCCTTCCGCCGACAAGGCCACCTGCAGCGTCAGCGGCGCTGCCGTTGCGGGCGCAGCGGCCGCGGCCGCGGGGGCTGCGGCGCGCAAGTTGGCCTGCAACCCGGCCAGGTCGGCGCCCAGGTAGGCCTTGAACAAGTCGAGCGAGAGCTTCGGCTCGCGCGACAGGCCCAGCGCAGCGCGCGTGCGTACCACGGCCTCCTTGAACGCATTGCTCACCGTGCCGTCGATCGGGCCATCGTAGGCTTGGCGGATGCGCAATTGCTGCTGGAAATAGGTGACCAGCTCGGCCGGTCGCACCGCCATCGCGTCGTACCAGTCCTGGGTTTCGGCGGCCACGCCCGGGTTCGCGGCACCGATGCCGATGCAGCTCCAGTATGGCACCTTGGCGAAGCGGCCGAACAGCTCGATCACCGCCAGCTCCGACAGCGCGCGCTGCGCCTGAGCCACGCCACCGGCGGGCACGGCGAGTGGTTGGCCGAACTTGACGAACTCGGCGCGGCCGTTGCGCAGCAGCGCGGCGTTCTGCGTGGCCGTGCCAGGCAAGACGCTCATGTCTTGCGTGGTCAGCAGCGCCAGATCGAGCCCGACCGTGCCACCGCCATCGAGTGCGCGCAGCGTGCCGCGCAGGGCGTACTGCGGTGCCACCGCATAGGGCGCGCTGTTCTTGGAGTCGCTTCGGGCAGTGGTCTGGCCGCCTTCGGGGTCGGCAACGATCAGGCGGATCGCGCGGCTGCGCTGCGTCATGTCGGAGACCGCGGTGATCAGCATGTCGCGGGTACCGACCTGAGCCTTGCGTTGCGACGGATCGGTCAGGTCTTCGACCGTCACCGACAGGTCGCGCACGCCGTGGTCGAGCAGCAGGGTGTCCATGCAGCGCAGCGCGGGGCCGAACGAGCTGGTCGGCGGCGCGCTGGCCAGTGGCCCGGCTGCCTGCGTGGGGCCGGTGGCGGCGCACGCGGCGGTCAGCAGGCAGGCGCCGAGCACGGCGGCGAGTCGGCCAAGGCGGCCCGCGAAGCTGAGCATTCGAGTCCTTCCGGCCATGGGGCGCGGACCAGTGCTGCCGATCGGGCCTGCGCTGGCGTGGTTGTACACCTGAAGCAACCTCGGTTGCCTGCGCGCGCCGATCGGTTCAATGGCCACCGAGCGGCAGCGCCGCTCACATGCCCACGTAGTTCGGCCCGCCGCCGCCTTCGGGGGCGACCCAGACGATGTTCTGCCGCGGATCCTTGATGTCGCAGGTCTTGCAATGTACGCAGTTCGGCGCGTTGATCTGCAACCGCATGCCGGCATCGCCCGGGGCGCTTTCGTCGGCCACGAACTCGTAGACCCCGGCCGGGCAATAGCGCGCCTCGGGCCCGGCGTAGATCTTCCAATTCACCTCGACCGGGATCGACGCGTCCTTCAGCGTCAGGTGCGCCGGCTGGTCTTCGGCGTGGTTGGTGTTGCTGACGAACACCGAGCTGAGGCGGTCGAAGCTCAGCTTGCCGTCTGGCTTGGGGTATTCGATCTTGGTGCACTGGGCCGCCGGCAGCAGGTATTCGTGGTCGCCCTTGGTGCGGTGCAGCGTCCACGGCGGGCTCTGGATGCCGAGCTTGGGCAGCAGCCAGTGCTCGATGCCGGTCATCAGGTTGCCGAGCAGCTTGCCCTTCTTGAACCACAGCTTGAAGTTGCGCGTGCGCTGCAGCTCTTCGTTCAGCCAGCTCTGCTCGAAAGCCGCCGGGTAGGCGGCGAGTTCGTCGAGCGAGCGGCCGGCGGCCAGCGCCTCGTCGATCGCCGCGGCGCACAGCATGCCGCTCTTGATCGCCGTGTGGCTGCCCTTGATGCGCGCGGCGTTCATGAAGCCGGCGTCGCAGCCGACCAGCGCGCCGCCCGGGAACACCGTCTTGGGCAGCGCCTGCGGCGAGCCGTTGTTGATCGCGCGCGCGCCGTAGCCCAGGCGCTTGCCGCCCTCGATGTGGGTGCGGATCGCCGGGTGCATCTTCCAGCGCTGCATCTCCTCGAACGGGTTGAGGTACGGGTTGGCGTAGTCGAGCCCGATCACGAAGCCGAGCGACACCTTGCGCTCGGCCAGGTGGTAGACGAAGCCGCCGCCGAAGGCATCGGTCATCGGCCAGCCTGCGGTGTGCACAACCAGGCCCGGCTTGGCCTTGTCGGGCGGCACCTCCCACAGCTCTTTGACTCCGATCGCCCAGCTCTGCGGGTCGCGGCCTTGGTCGAGCTTGAACCGCGCCAGCAGTTGCTTGCCGAGGTGGCCGCGTGCGCCTTCGGCGAACACGGTGTACTTGCCGCGAAGCTCCATGCCGAGCTGGAAGCCGTCGTGCGGCTGGCCGTTCTTGCCGATGCCGACGTTGCCGGTGGCCACGCCCTTGACGCGGCCTTGCTCGTCGTAGAGCACCTCGGCCGCCGCGAAGCCCGCGAACACCTCGACTCCGAGACCTTCGGCCTGCTGTGCCAGCCACTTGACCACGTCTTCGAGCGAGACCACGTAGCAGCCGTGGTTGTGCAGGTTGCGCGGCACCAGCCAGTCGGGCGTGCGGCGCGCGCCGGTGGCCGACAGGAACAGCACGTCGTCGCCGGTGACCGGCTGTGCGAGCGGCGCGCCCTGTTCCTTCCAGTCGGGGAACAGCTCGTCGATCGCTCGCGGGTCCATCACCGCGCCCGACAGGATGTGCGAACCGGGCTCCGAGCCCTTTTCGAGCACCACCACCGACACCTCGCGACCGGCCTTGGCCGCCAGTTGCTTCAGGTGGATCGCGGTGGCCAGGCCCGCGGGGCCGGCGCCGACGACCACGACGTCGTACTCCATGGCCTCGCGCGGGCCATACTGGGCAAGGATTTCCTGCGGCGTCATCGAGCGCTTCCTTTGCTGGGCACTGTCGCGCAGCGCGCGCGGATTCTAGGTCCGCATGCGCTACGTGCGGCGCAATCGACAGCGCGTGCTATCTTCGGCGCCGACTGGCAAGGGAGCACGCGAGTGAGCTACACCATCGATCTGTCGGGTCGCGTCGCCTTGGTGACCGGCGCCTCCAGCGGCCTGGGGTCGCAGTTCGCGCGCACGCTCGGCCAGGCCGGCGCCGCGGTGGTGCTGGCGGCGCGCCGCGTCGAGCGGCTGAAGACGCTGCGCGCCGAGATCGAGGCCGCCGGCGGCGACGCGCACGTGGTGGCCATGGACGTCACCGACCCGCGCAGCATCAAGGCTGCGGTGGCGCACGCCGAGACCGAGATGGGCGCGATCGACATCCTGGTCAACAACGCCGGCGTCGCCAACACGCAGCACCTGACCGACGTGACCCCCGAGGACTACGACTTCGTGATGAACACCAACACGCGCGGCGCCTTCTTCGTCGCGCAGGAGGTGGCCAAGCGCATGATCGCGCGTGCCAAGGGCACGGCCCCGGGCACCTACACCGGCGGGCGCATCGTCAACATCGCGTCGGTGGCCGGGCTGCGCGTGGGCAGCCGCATCGGCGTGTACTGCATGAGCAAGGCGGCACTGGTGCACATGACGCGCGCAATGGCGCTCGAATGGGGCCGCTACGACATCAACGTCAACGCGCTGTGCCCGGGCTACATCGATACCGAGATCAACCACCACCAGTGGCAGAGCGAGGGCGGCCAGAAGCTGATCGCCTCGCTGCCGCGCAAGCGCGTGGGCGAAGCGAAGGATCTCGACACCGCGCTGATGATGCTGTGCGCCAACGAGAGCCGCTTCATCAATGGTGCGGTGTTGGCCGCCGACGACGGCTACGCGTTGGCGTGAGGTTGCCTTGCGTCAGTTGACCGCGGTCGAGGCGCGTGTTCTCGGCGTGCTGGTGGAGAAGCAGGCCACCGTCCCCGACACCTATCCGCTGTCGCTCAACGCGCTGGTGGCCGGCTGCAACCAGAAGACCGCGCGCGACCCGGTGATGACCGTGCGCGACGACGACGCGCTGCAGGCGCTCGATGCGCTGCGCGCCGCCAGCCTGGTGGTCGAGTCGAGCGGCTCGCGGGTGGCGCGCTACGAGCACAACCTGGCGCGAGCCTGGGCGCTGCCCGGCGCGGCGGTGGCGCTGCTGGCGGTGCTGATGCTGCGCGGGTCGCAGACCGCGGCCGAACTGCGCGCCAACTGCGAGCGGCTGCACCGCTTTGCCGACATCTCGTCGGTGGAAGGGTTTCTCGACGAGCTGCAGGCCAAGACGCCGCCGGTGGTGCGCAAGCTGCCGCGCGCCGCGGGCGAGCGCGAGGCGCGCTGGGTGCATCTGCTGTGCGGCGAGCCCGCGGTCCCGCCAGCAGCGGCACCGGCGCCCGTGCCCGACGACGGTCTGCTGGCTGCCGCCGACGAGCTGGCGGCGATCCGCGCCGAGCAGGCGCGGCTGATCGCGCAGGTCGAGGAATTGCGCGCGGCGGTGGCGCTGCTGGCGGCGCAGGGAGAACAGAAGGGGCGCACCGAGTGAGGTTCGAGACTCCGAAGCACAAGAAGCTCGTCTTCGAGTCGGTCATTCCGATCCGCTGGGGCGACATGGACGCGATGGGCCACGTCAACAACGCGGTCTACTTCCGCTATATGGAGACGGCGCGCATCGACTGGTGCCACAGCCTGGGCTGCATGTCCGAGCAGAGCCGGCAGGGGCCAGTGATCGTCAACGCCTACTGCAGCTTCGTCAAGCAACTGCGCTATCCGGGCGACGTGCTCGTCAAGCACCACGTGACCACGGTGGGCAAGACGAGCTTCGACACCTTCGTCACGATGGAGCGCGGCGACGACCCCGGCACGATCTGGGCCGAAGGCGGCGCGCGCATGGTGTGGATCGACTTCGCGAGCAACCAGTCGGTGCCGCTGCCGGACTGGCTGCGCCAGAAGATCGTCTGATCGGCGGCGTCAGCCGGCCAACAACTTGTTCACCAGCTCGGGCGTCGTCGCGGCGCCCACCTTGCGCATCAACCGCGCGCGGTAGACGTCGACGGTGCGCGGGCTGATCGTCAGCTTCTTGCCGATCAGCTTGCTGGTCAGGCCTTCGATCAGCAACGCCGCGATCTCGCGCTCGCGCGCGGTCAGCTCGAGCTTGAGCTTGCGCCGCGACGACAGATCCTCGAACGCCCAGATGCCCGCTTCGTGCGGCGCCTGCGGGTTCAGCGCGCGGCCCGAGACGTGGCACCAGAACAGCTCGCCGGCGCGCAGGCCGGCGAGCCGCTTCATCACGCGGTCGTCGGCGTAGCCGCCCTGCGCGTCGAGGCTGGCGACGATGCGCTCGCCGGTGCGCTCGAACTCCTCGTGCGTCGGATACAGCACCTCGAACGAGCGGCCCACCAGCATGGCGTGCGACGCACCGAACATGTCGAGCAGCCGTTCGTTGCAGTCGACGATCTGGCGCTCGCGCGACAGCACCAGCCCGATCGGCGCCAGCTCGAAGGCGGTGCGGTAGTCCAGATCGACGGTGCTCGTCCGCATCGAGGGATCACAACAGCGCGTAGGTGGTAGTGGCGTGCGCCGCCAGCGCGCCCTTCGGGTCGGCCACTTCGATCTCGCCGAACACCAGGTTTCTGCCTTTGCGCAGCACACGGGCGGTGACCCGGGCGGCCCCGGCGTCGCCGGCGATCGGCCGCAGGAACGAGGTCTGCAACTGCACGGTGGTCATCGGCTTGTAGCCGTCGGTCAGCGTGCAGATCGCCAGCGCCATCGCGGTGTCGGCCGCGGCCATCATCGTCTGGCCGCACAGCATGCCGCCGCCGTGCACGTGCTGCGGCGTCACCGGCAGCGAGAGTTCCACCTCGCCGGGCAGCGCGTGCGTGAGCTGCAGGCCGATCGTGCGCACCCAGGCCGCGAAGGTGTCGCCCTCGAGCAGCGAGCGCAGCGCAGGCAGGTCGATGTCGACGTCGTCATAGCCGGAGAGGGTCATTACGCGATTCTACGTAGCACCTACTTAATGCCATAAGTAGTACTCTTGGTTGATCCCAGATCAAGCGGGGAAGAACCGATGAAGAAGGTCTATCCGAGTGCGGTCGCGGCGCTCGACGGCATCGCGCGCGACGGCATGCTGATCGCGGTGGGCGGCTTCGGCCTGTGTGGCATCCCCGAGGCGCTGATCGAGGCGCTGAAGCAAAGCGGCGCCAAGCGCCTGACCGCGATTTCCAACAATGCCGGCGTCGACGGCTTCGGCCTCGGCAAGCTGCTGAACTCGCGGCAGATCAAGAAGATGATCTCGAGCTACGTCGGCGAGAACAAGGAGTTCGAGCGCCAATACCTGGCCCACGAACTCGAGCTCGAGTTCACGCCGCAAGGCACGCTGGCCGAGAAGCTGCGCGCCGGCGGCGCGGGCATCCCGGCGTTCTTCACCCGCACCGGCGTCGGCACCATCGTCGCCGAGGGCAAGGAGACCCGCGAGTTCGACGGCCACACCTACGTGATGGAGCGCTCGCTGGTGCCCGACCTGTCGCTGGTCAAGGCCCACGTTGCCGACAAGAGCGGCAACCTGGTGTTCCGCAAGACCGCGCGCAACTTCAACCCCGTCGTCGCGATGGCCGGCAAGGTGACGGTCGTCGAGGTCGAGAAGATCGTCGAGACCGGCGCGCTCGACCCCGATCAGATCCACCTGCCGGGCATCTTCGTGCACCGCATCGTGCTCAATGCGCACCCCGAGAAGCGGATCGAACAACGCACCTTGCGGGCCAAGGCCTGAGGAGAACACCATGGCATGGACCCGCGAAGAAATGGCCGCTCGCGCAGCGAAGGAGCTGCGCGACGGCTACTACGTCAACCTCGGCATCGGCCTGCCGACGCTGGTAGCCAACTACGTGCCCAAGGGCATGGAGGTGTGGCTGCAAAGCGAGAACGGGCTGCTCGGCATCGGGCCGTTTCCGACCGACGACGAGATCGACGCCGACCTCATCAACGCCGGCAAGCAGACCGTGACCACGCTGCCCGGCTCGAGCATCTTCAACAGCGCCGACAGCTTCGGCATGATCCGCGGCGGCAAGATCAACCTGGCGATCCTCGGTGCAATGCAGGTCAGCGAGAAGGGCGACCTCGCGAACTGGATGATCCCCGGCAAGATGGTCAAGGGCATGGGCGGCGCGATGGACCTCGTGGCCGGCGTCAAGCAGGTCGTCGTGCTGATGGAGCACGTGGCCACCAAGAAGGACGGCTCGACCGACCTCAAGATCCTGCCCAAGTGCACGCTGCCGCTCACCGGCGTCGGCGTGGTGAACCGCATCATCACCGACCTGGCGGTGCTCGACGTCACGCCGCAGGGCTTGAAGGTGGTCGAGATGGCGCCCGGCGTCACGCGAGCCGACCTGCAAAGCAAGACCGGGGTGACGCTGCAGTGAGCCCGGGTCGTCCCGGCGCCGCGGGGTCGGCGTGCGCCGGCGCCCGGTAGCGTTCGACCGGGCAGTCGGGGTCTGGCGGCCCGACAAGCGGTGAGACGCGGCGCCCTGCGGGCAGCGGCCTTCGCGCTTTGGGCTGCGCTGGCCGCGTGTGCGCCCGCGCCGACGGCGCACATCGATAGCGCAGCGGCGGCGCTGCAGCCCGAGGCGTCGTCGGGTTTCGGCGCGCGGCACCTGTGGCGCGGCCAGCACTTCGCGGTGGCGGCCGCCAACCCGCTGGCGGCCGACGCCGGCTACCGGATGCTGAAGGCCGGCGGCACTGCGATCGACGCAGCGGTGGCAGTGCAGATGGTGCTGACGCTGGTCGAGCCGCAGTCCAGCGGCATCGGCGGCGGCGCCTTCATCCTGCACTGGGACGGCCGGCGGGTCGAGGCCTTCGACGGCCGCGAGACGGCGCCGGCGCAGGCCGACGAGCAGCTGTTCCTGCAGCCCGACGGCAAGCCGATGCCGTTCATGCAGGCGGTGGTGGGCGGGCGCTCGGTGGGCGTGCCCGGAACCGTGCGTGCGCTCGAGTTGGCGCATGCGCGCTACGGCAGGCTGCCGTGGGCGCGCCTGTTCGAGCCTGCGATCGCGCTGGCGCAGCAGGGGTTTGCAGTCAGCCCGCGCCTGCACCGGTTGCTCGAGGTCGATCGCGCCCTGAGGCAGCAGCCCAACGACGCGGCGTTCTACTACGACGCGGACGGCCGGCCGTGGCCGGTCGGGCACCGCCTGAAGAACCCGGCGCTTGCGGCGGTGCTGCGCGAGATCGCGCAACACGGCAGCGAGGCCTTCTATCGCGGGCCGATCGCCCACGACCTGGTGCGCCGCGTGCGCGAATCGGCCAACCCCGGCCGCCTCAGCGAAGCCGATCTGGCGTCGTACCAGGCCCGGCAGCGCGAGCCGCTGTGCGATGCCTGGCGGGCCTACCGCGTGTGCGGCTTCCCGCCGCCCTCGTCGGGGCACCTGACGATGATGCAGATCCTGGGGATGCTGCAGCACACGCCGGCAGTGGCTTCGCCGTTGCGCGACGGCGTGCCGTCGGCGCCTTGGCTGCATGTCTACACCGAGGCGGCGCGGCTGGCGTTTGCCGACCGCAACCAGTACATCGCCGATCCCGACTTCGTCGCCGCGCCCGGTGGCCGCTGGGACAGCCTGCTCGACGACGCGTATCTGCGCGAGCGCGTCGCGCTGATCGGGCCGGTTGCCATGCCCATCGCGCCAGCCGGCACGCCAGGCGGGACCAAGACGGCGTTCGCGCCGCAGCCCGAGCAGCCGGAGCACGGCACCAGCCACGTCTCGATCGTCGACGCGCAGGGTCGCGCGGTGGCGATGACCACGACCATCGAGTCGGCGTTCGGCTCGCGGCTCCTCGCCGACGGCGGCACCGGGTTGCCCGGCGGCTACCTGCTCAACAACGAACTGACCGACTTCTCGTTCGCGCCCGCCGCCGCCGATGGCCGGCCGATCGCCAACCGTGTGCAACCGGGCAAGCGACCGCGCTCGAGCATGACGCCGACGCTGGTGTTCGACCGCGGCGACGGCCGCCTGCTCGCCAGCGTGGGCTCCCCCGGCGGTGCATTGATCATCCACTACACCGCGAAGGCGCTGATCGCCAGCCTCGAGTGGGGGCTCGACGCGCAGCAGGCGGTGGCGCTGCCCAACTTCGGCAGCGTCGGCGGGCCGATACTGCTCGAGCGTGATCGCTTTCCGGCAGTCACCGTCGACGCGCTGCGCGCGCTCGGCCACCGGGTGGAAGAGCGCGACATGGCCAGCGGGCTGGAACTGCTGCTGCGCACGCCCGAGGGCTGGTCGGGCGGCAGCGACCCGCGGCGCGAGGGCGTCGTGCGCGGCGAGTGACGGGCGGCTTGGCCGCGCCCGACCCTGGGCCGCGGGATTGCGAGCGTCACCGTGCCGGCAGACGATGCCGGGGCATTCGTTGCCACCCCGATGTCGCAGCCCGCGCCTCCCGCCCCTGGCCAGCCCGAAGGTCATGCTCCGCTCACGCGCGAGCAGAAGATCCAGCAGTTGCACGAAGAGCTGGTCAAGCTGAACGCGCAGCTCGAATACCTGCGGCTGATGCTGCGCCTGCGCAAGCCCGACGAGGGCTGAGCTTCGCCGCCTTCGACTGCGGCGGCAGGCGCCTCGGGGCTAGGGTCGGTTGACATACGAATCGTGACCGCGCCGGGGTGCCCTGGGGATGCAGCGCTAGGCGCGAGCGGCTGCACGCCCGCGCAAGGCGAGCAACGACGCGATGCGCCCCAGGGCGCCCCGGCCCGAAGGGTGGCCGCCCCAAGCGGGCGCACTCGTCGTTGCGAAGCCTTGACGTGGGGCCCGCCACGCCGGCGGCTTCGCGCCTAGATTGCGCCCGCTTGGGGCGGCCACGCGGTCACGATTCGTATGTCAACAGACCCTACTTGCCGAAAACCGTCTTCAGCAGTTCGGTGGTGCGGGCGGCTGGATCGGTGCGGATCTTCTTTTCTTCCTCGCCGACCATGTAGAACAGCCCGTCGAGGGCCTTGTTGGTGACGTAGTCGTCGACGTCGAGCGACTGCGTCTTGACCAGCGGCACGCTCTCGTAGCGCCCGATCATGCTCTTGTAGGCGCGAGTCGCGCCGACTTCGTTGACCTTCTCCGATACCACCGGCTTGAACGCGGTGTACAGCCCGCCGCGCGTCTTGCTGCGGAAGAAATCGGTGGCAGCGGTGTCGCCCCCGGCGAGAATGCCGCGCACGTCGTCGAATGTCATCGTCCGGATCGCATCGCCGAACGCGCGCGACGCCAGCGGCGCCGCTGCTTCGGCCGCGCGATTCATGCTGAGCACGAACTCGTCGACCTGCTTCTGGTAGCCGGCCAGCTTCGCCACCTCGGCCACCTTGCGGATGCTCGGCGGCATCAGGATCTTGACCGCCGAGTTGCCGAAGTAACCGTCGAGCTTGGACAGGCTCGCCACCGCCCGCTCGGTGCCCAGGGCCAGCGCTTCCTTGAGGCCCGCCACGTTCGTCTTGTCGTCGGAGCCGCCGGGTGTGGTCGACGGCGCGCGCCCGATCTGCTTCATCAGGTCGTCGAGCTTCGGCAACTGCGCCGAGGCGCTGCCCGCAATGAACCCTCCGAACAAGATCGCCATCCTGCGGTCCACGATGAATCCTTTGCGAAACGGCCCCCATTATCGAGTGCGCGTACATCACCGCCTGGCCGCGGCCGGCCAGTGCAGTCGTCGCGACAGAACGGCCCCTCGCTGAAGCCGAGCGCCTGGCTACTGCCCAGCGTGCCGTGCCCGCAGCGCGCGGGCGCACTCGTTCACCAGCGCCGGCCCCTTGTAGATGAGCCCCGTGTAGAGCTGCACCAGGTCGGCGCCGGCGTCGAGCTTGGCGCAGGCGTCGGCGCCCGAGAGGACGCCGCCGACGCCGATGATCGGCACCTTGGGTCCGAGCGTGGCGCGCAGCCATGCGATCACGCGGTTGCTCGGCTCGAGCACCGGCGCGCCGGAAAGGCCGCCGGCCTCGTCGGCATGCGGCAGCCCGCGCACCGCGTCGCGCGCCACCGTGGTGTTGGTGGCGATCACGCCGTCGATGCCGTGGCGCTCGACCGCGCCGGCGATCAGCCGCACCTGGGCCTCGTCGAGGTCGGGCGCGATCTTCAGCAGCAGCGGCACGCGGCGAGCCTGTGTGCGCGCGAGCTTGGCGCGCCGCGCCACCAGTGCCGCCAGCAGCGCATCGAGCGCGGCGTCGCCTTGCAGGCTGCGCAGGTTGCGCGTGTTGGGGCTCGAGATGTTGACCGTCACGTAGTCGGCGTGGGGATACACTGCCTCGAGCCCGAGCAGGTAGTCGTCGGCCGCGCGCTCGATCGGTGTGGCCGCGTTCTTGCCGATATTCAGGCCGAGCACGCCGCCGCGGGCGCGGAACGTGCGCGCGCGCTGCACGTGTTCGACGAACGCCGCCAGCCCGTCGTTGTTGAAGCCCATGCGGTTGATCAGCGCCCGCGCGCGCGGCAGGCGAAACAGCCGCGGCTTCGGGTTGCCCGGCTGCGCCTTCGGCGTCACGGTGCCGACCTCGACGAAGCCGAAGCCCATCGCGCCGAGCCCGTCGATGCAGCGGCCGTTCTTGTCGAGCCCGGCGGCCAGGCCGATGCGGTTGGGAAAGGTCAGCCCGAGCAGCTTCACCGCGTCGTCGACCCGCGGCTGCGACCACAGCCGCTGCAGCGGCGTGCCCTGCAGCGCGGCGATCGCGTCGAGCGTCAGCTCGTGCGCGCGCTCGGCGTCGAGCCCGAACAGGAAAGGGCGGGTCAGGGCATAC
>DASURM010000322.1:0-2381 GCA_036280035.1 Burkholderiaceae bacterium
CGCCGCAAGCCGCGCGGCCCGGCGGCGCCGACCCCGAGCCGCCTCTGGGCAGCCGGCCTCGCTCGGGCGTGGTGGGGCGCGGCGAACCCGCAGGCGCGGGACCGCTGCTGCGCTGCTTCGCCGGCACCTTCGTGCTGACGCTGAGCAACCCGGCGACGATCGTGTCGTTCATCGCGGTGTTCGGTGCCATGGCCGGGCGGGCCAAGGTCACCTCGCCGCCGCTGATGGTCGCCGGCGTGCTGATCGGCTCGGCGCTGTGGTGGCTGCTGCTCAGCACCGTGGTCGGTCGCCTGCGCGAGCGCTTCGACGCGCACTGGCGGCGCCGCGTCAACCTGGCGTCGGCGCTGGTGCTGGCCGGCTTCGCGCTGTGGCAGTTCGCGGGGCTGCTGCCAAGGTGACACCGCGCGCGCCGTAGCGCGCCAGCACGCGGTAGCCGGTCGGCTCGGAGTTCACCAGCGCGTAGCCACCGGCACGCCAGCGCAACGGCTCGTCCGCCGGCGGCAGGCGGGCGCCCGCGGCGCGCCGCGCCAGCGTCACGTGCGGGCGAAACGGCCGCGCCTCGACCCGCAGCCCTAGACCCGCGAGCGCAGCGGCCATGGCCGCGTGCAGCGCGCGCAGCGGCTCGGGCACCGCGAGCGCGCGCAGCACCACCAGGCCATGAGGCCACGCCTCGACCGCACCCAGCTCGAGCGCGAACGGCGGCGGGCACGGCACCTGCAGCGCCGGCAGCAGTCGCGGCCACAGCGTGCGCGGCACGGCGCCGATGAAGTGCAGCGTCAGGTGCAGCCGCTCGTCGGCGACGACGCTCGACCCCGCCGGCCAGGCAACCGCATCGCGCCGCGCGCCCAGCGCCACGCGCACCGCCGGTGTCGGCCACAGCGCAACGAACAGGCGCAATGCGGGCGCCTCGTGAGGCGCTCGGGGCCTGGCTGCCACCACGCGCGGCCTACGCGCCTCAGCGCGCGGGGGCGAGCAGCGCCGCGACGTGCTCGGCGATCGCCAGCGACGCGGTCAGCCCCGGCGACTCGATGCCGAACAGGTTCACCAGCCCCGGCACGCCGTGCGTCCGCGGCCCGTCGATGCGAAAGTCCTGCGCCGGCTCGCCGGGGCCGCGGATCTTCGGGCGGATGCCCACGTAGCCCGGCTGCAGCGCGCCGTCGGGCAGGCCGGGCCAGTAGCGGCGCACCTCGTCGTAGAAGGCTTCAGCCTCCTTTTCGTCGACGCGGTAGTCGAGATCGTCGACCCAGTGAAAGCTCGGCCCGAACTTGGCCTGGCCGCCGAGGTCGAGGGTCAGGTGTACGCCGAGGTGGCTCGACTCGCCGGGTGCCGGGTACACCAGGCGCGAGAACGGCGCGCGGCCGCTCAAGGTGAAGTAGTTGCCTTTGGCGAAGTAGCGCGGCGGCACGTGGGCTGCGGCCAGCCCGCGCGTCGCCGCGGCCAGCAGCGGTGCGCCGTGGCCCGCGCTGTTGACCACCGCGCGGGCCAGCAGCGTGGTGGTCGTGTCGCCGCCGACCTCGAGCTCGATGCCGTGCGGCGTGGCCGCTGCGCGCAGCGCGGGCGAGCGCAGCGCCAGCATCGCGCCGGCTCGTTGAGCGTCGCCGAGCAGCGCCAGCATCAGGCCGTGGCTGTCGACGATGCCGGTCGACGGCGACAGCAACGCGCGCACGCAGCGCAGCTGCGGTTCGAGCGCGCGGGCTTGGTCGCGCTCGAGCCACTGCAGATCGGCCACGCCGTTGGCGCGCGCGCGCTGCTCGATCACCTGCAGCTGCGCGACCTCGGCGTCGCTCTGCGCGACGATCAGCTTGCCGCAGCGGCGATGGTCGACCCGATGCGTGGCGCAGAAGTCGTAGAGCAACGCCTTGCCGTGCACGCACAACTGCGCGCGCAACGATCCGGTGGAGTAGTAGATGCCGGCGTGGATCACCTCACTGTTGCGCGCGCTGGTGGCGGTGCCGAACGCGTCCTCGGCCTCGACGATGATCACCTCGTGTCCGCAGCGCGCCAGCGCGCGAGCGCACGCCAGGCCGACCACGCCGGCGCCGACGACCACGCAATCGACGCGCTCAGGCATTTGCGCCTCCTTGGCTCTTTGCGCGTGTCCCTGCGAGAGGCGAAGCGCCCCAGCGGGCAGCCGGGCGGGTTTCACTGCGGTACCTTCGCGCTGACGCGCTTCGGTATGAGCTTCGGGCGGCCGGACGGGGCTGATGCGACATCGCCCGCATTGTCGAGCCTGCGGCGCGCGGCGCCGGCAGCGCCCGTGGCGGATTCACGGCGTGGGCGCGAGCGGCCACCGACAATGCGCGGCGTGACCGATGCGCCGACCGAGATGCTGCGCCACTGCCCGCAATGCGCACAGGCGATGGCGCACCTGTCGCTGCAGG
>DASURM010000323.1:0-20359 GCA_036280035.1 Burkholderiaceae bacterium
TGTGGATGCCGGCGCTGATGGGCCACCGCCGCGCGGCCGAGAAGCTGCTGCTCGGCGAGCCGTTCGGAGCCGAGGCCGCGGTCGAGTGCGGGCTGGCCAACGCGGTGCTGCCAGCGGCCGAGGTGGTAAACCACGCTCGCCGCGTGGCCGAGCGCTTCAACGCGCTGCCCCCGAGTGCCGTGCGCGAAACCAAGCAACTGATGCGTCGCGCCACCCGCGAGGCGACGCTCGAGGCCATGCAGGTCGAAGGCGAGATCTTCGGCCGCCGCCTGCGCAGCCCCGAGGCGATGGAGGCGTTCCAGGCCTTCTTCCAGAAGCGCAAACCCGATTTCTCGAAGTTCTGACAATCCAGCCAGCTCGTCGAGCACATCGCCCAACAAGTGACGCCGCGCCTGCGGCTCGAAACCTGAACCAGGAGGTCCCATGGCCCCCGAAAGAACCCTGAAGGACAAGACACTGCTCGTCACCGGCGCGTCGCGCGGCATCGGGCTGGCGATCGCGCTGAAGGCCGCGCGCGACGGTGCGCGCATCGTGCTGCTGGCCAAGACCACCGAGCCCAACCCCAAGTTGCCCGGGACGCTGTACTCCGCAGCCAAGGAGATCGAAGCCGCCGGCGGCCAGGCGCTGCCGGTGCAAACCGACATCCGCGACGAGAACGCGGTGGCCGCCGCGGTGGCCGCAGGTGTGAAGCGATTCGGCGGCATCGACATCCTGGTCAACAACGCCAGCGCGATCAGCCTCACGCCGACCGATGCCACGCCGATGAGGCGCTTCGACCTCATGTTCGGCGTCAACGTGCGCGGCACCTACTGCTGCACGCAGGCGTGCCTCGCCGAGCTGATCAAGAGCGCCAAGGCCGGCCGCAACCCGCACGTGCTCAACATGAGCCCGCCGCTGTCGATGAAGCCGCACTGGTTCCAGCATCACGTGGCGTACACGATGGCCAAGTACGGCATGAGCCAATGCACGCTCGGCCACGCCGCGGAGTTCAAGCGCCACGGCATCGCGGTGAACAGCCTGTGGCCGCGCACCGCGATCGCCACCGCGGCGCTGCAAATGATTCCGGGCGTGGACCTCAACAAATGCCGCAAGCCCGAGATCCTGGCCGACGCGGCTCACTTCATCCTGACCAGCGACGCGAAAGCGGTGACCGGCAACTTCTTCATCGACGACACGCTGCTGGCCGAGCACGGTGTGAAGGACTTCGATCGCTACGCGGTGGTGCCGGGCACGAAGGATCTGATTCCGGACTTCTTCGTCGATTGAGTTGGCCGCTTACGTTTGGGTGAAGGCGGGGCCATGGCGTCACCGAGGTGCCGCACCTGTTCGTGCCGCGCCGTCTCGCGCGCAATCAACTCAGTGGCCCATTGATTGAAGCTGGCCCCGGCGAGTTGGGCCAGCGTACTCGCGCGGGCGTGTGTTTCGGGGTCGATGCGCAGCATTACGCGGCCCGAATAGGGCTTGTTTGGTGGCTGCTTGAGCTTGGCGCAGGCCTCCAGGTAGTAGTCCACCGCTTCTTGGAAGGCAGCTTCCAGTTCATCCACAGATCTGCCGTGGAAACCCACGATGTCGCGGATGCCGGCGATATGGCCTACGAAGATCCGATCCTCCGCGTCGAGCTCGACGCGGGCGCTGTAGCCCCTGTATCGCATGACGTTCATGGCCTCAGTCCGATAGCTTGCAGTAACGTGCGTACATTGCGCATCCGGCGCTCCGATCGCAACGGTCACTCGTATCAAGAGTGCCGCACCAGCGGCAGCACCTCCGCCGGCGGCGCTCCGGCCACCACCGCCGGCCAGCCCACGGCCTCGCACGGCCCGAACACCACCCACACCTTGCCGTTGCGCGGCAGCGGTGCCGGCGCCTGCTCCGGCATGGCAGTCCAGCCGCGCGCGGTGCCCGCCTTCAGAGCTGCTGCCGGGGCCTCGAGCCGCTGGGCGCCGGCTTCACGCAGGCGGCGCGCCTCGACCTGGCAGGCGGCATAGCTGCCCAAACCGCCGGACAGCGTGCGCGGCGGCAAGCTCGGCTTCGCGTAGCCGTCATCGGGCAGTTCAACCACCCACAGCGACCGCCGCACGCCGGCCAGATCGGCCACATCGGTGATCCCCTCGTGCCGCAGGAACTCTGCCCACGCGCCCACAGGCGTGTCGGCAAAGTAGTTGGCTGGGCCGTCGCCCTCGCCGTGCCAGCGCGCGGGCGGCTGCCGGTCGCTCTGCCAGAGGAACGGCATGCGGTGATCGCAATGGCGAAAACCTAGTCGCATGCGAACACCCAAGTTGCCCCGCGAGCTGTCGGCCACGAAGACGTCTGCAGCGGGTTGGGTGCGACGATGAGGTGGGCCTCACCCACGCAAGGCAAGAATGAACTCCTCTGCGCTGAGGTCCGCCTGGCGAAGAACGCCCGCAAGCGTGCCGGTCTTGAGTTCGTCGTGCATGGGCAGCACGCAGCCCTTCGACTCGCGCCTCATGACAACGTGGCTGCCGCTCTGACGAACTTTCAGAAAACCAAGACGCTCGAGCGCACGTTGGGCTTCGGCCCCCGACACTCGAGGGAGTCTAGGCATCCTCTGGTTCCGGCACCGTAAAGAGCGTGATCAGCGGATGTCCCGAGCTTGGCAGCGGGAACTCGGACAGGAACAAGGCCGTGGCTTCGCGCAGGTTCGTGATCGCCTCTTCGACCGAGGCTCCCTGCGTGGTGGTGCCAGTCTCCGGATTCAGCGCGACGAAGCCGCCCTCTTCGGCAGGCGTAAGAACAGCGGTCAGTTCCATGATTGCGCTCCCGGCTACGCGCCGCTCGCATTGTCACCGATGTGTGCTCTTGGCGGCTGTGACGCCCGTCGTCGTCTTTGATCGCGCGGGCCACTTCAAGCCGCCAGCGGCTGCGCGCCGGTGAGCACGGCAGCCAGCGCGCGCACCTGCTGCGCGGCCTTGGTGTCGGGCGTCCACTTGGCGCCGAGCAGCGCGCGCGGGCTCTTGCCGCCGAGCTGCGTGCGCGGCCGCTCGAACCAGCGGCGCATGCCGAACTCGTTGTACGAACCCGCGAGTTCGGACACCACCATCGCCAGCCAGTGCAGCCGCTCGGCTGTCGCTTGGGGCGTGGCGCGCTCGGCGGCGGCATAGCGCCGCAGCGACGCGGGTGCGATGCCGAGCAGCGCGCCGAGCGCCTCGTCGCCGAACACCGCGCGCATCGCCGCCCACTCGCTGGCCGGGGCGGGCGAGTCGTCGAGCACGGCGATCAGGCGGTCGACGTTCGCGGCCATGCGCTCGGCGGTGGCGGCGTCGAGCTTGGCCGGGCCCGCTTTGAGCAGCGGCGCCAGCGCCACCGGTGCGGCGCCGATCAGGCCCTGCTTGTGCAGCGCTGCGAGCACGCGCTGCACGGTGGCGGCGTCGATCTGCGTGACCGCGGCGCCGGCGAGCACGCCCATCGCCGAGGCGCGAGTCAGCAGCGCGAGCAGCCGCTCGTGCAGCCGGCGGTTGACGAGCGGAGCCGATTCGGGATTGATTTGGATCTTGACCACCCTCCAATCGTAGTCCGACGAGCGTCCGGTGGCAAACTCGGCGGCGACCCGCCGGCACGGCGCGTCGCGCCCGGCGGCAAGACGGGTGGCGTAGCGTGCAGCCCGACACGGCGCGGCTCGACGTCCCCGGCCTGGCAGTCAGGCGCCGGCCGCAATCAGTCGCCGGCCGAGATCGCCCTCGGCCGGCCGTCGCGGTCGATCGCCACGTAGGTCAGGCTGGCGTCGGTCACCTTGACCTGCTGCGGCCTGATCGGGCCGCGCTCGGCGAACACCTCGACGTGCACGGTGATCGAGGTGTTGCCGATGCGCTCGATCTGCGCGTAGAAACTCAGCAGGTCGCCCACCGACACCGGCTGCTTGAACACGAACTGGTTCACCGCCACGGTAGCCAGGCGGCCCTTGGCCACGCGCGCCGGCAGCACCGCACCCGCGATGTCGACCTGCGCCATGATCCAGCCGCCGAAGATGTCGCCGTTGGCGTTGGCGTCGGCGGGCATCGGCATCACGCGCAGCACCAGCTCGCACGAGTCAGGCAAACTGTCCGGGCGCGCCAGGTGCGGGGTCGGGGTTGAGGTTCCGGTCATCGTCGCCACCTGTGCTCTTGGCCCTCGTTGGTCAGTGCCATTCTTTCACGACCGAATGCGCCGTTTCGCCGCCGCCAATCTGCCCCTGGCCCAGCCTGCTCCTGCCGGAGTGCCGCGCTCCGACTGGAGCGTGCTGCGGCGCGTCGGGCCTTACCTCTGGCAGTACCGCTGGCGGGTGGCCGCCGCGCTGGGCTTCCTGATCACCGCCAAGCTCGCCAACGTGGGCGTGCCGGTGCTGCTGAAGCACCTGATCGATGCGCTCGACCTCAAGCCCGGCGACCCGCGCGCGATCCTGGTGGTGCCGATCGGCCTGCTGATCGCCTACGCGGCGCTGCGCCTGTCGACCAGCGCATTCACCGAGCTGCGCGAGCTGATCTTCGCCAAGGCGTCGTTCGGCGCCTCCAAGCAGATTGCGCTCGAGGTGTTCGGCCACCTGCACGCCTTGAGTCTTCGCTTTCACCTCGAGCGCCAGACCGGTGGCCTGTCGCGCGACATCGAGCGCGGCACGCGCGCGCTGCAGTCGCTGCTGTCGTACTCGCTGTACACGATCGCGCCGACGATCGTCGAGGTGAGCCTCGTGCTCGGCTTCCTCGGCTGGCGCTTCGACTGGGGCTACGTCGGCATCACTGCGGTGGCGCTGGTCTTCTACATCGCCTACAGCATCTTGGTCACCGAGTGGCGCACGCAGTACCGCCGCGAGATGAACGAGCTCGATTCCAAGGCGCACACGCGGGCGATCGACGCGCTGCTGAACTACGAGACGGTCAAGTACTTCAACAACGAGGCGCTCGAGACCCGGCGCTACGAGCAGGGCCTGGAGGCCTTCCGCCAGGCGCAGGTGAAGTCGCAGATGACGCTGTCGCTGCTCAACACCGGCCAGCAATTGATCATCGCGATCAGCCTGGTGGCGCTGCTGTGGCGCGCCACGCAGGGCGTCGTCGACGGCCGCCTGACGCTCGGCGACCTGGTGATGATCAACGCGTTCCTGATCCAGCTCTACATCCCTCTGAATTTTCTCGGCGTGCTGTACCGCGAGGTCAAGCAGAGCCTGACCGACCTCGACCGCATGTTCGCGCTGCTCGAGCGCGAGCGCGAGGTCGCCGATGCGCCCGGCGCGCCGCCGCTGCAGGTGCGCAACGGCGTGGTGCGCTTCGAGCATGTGTCGTTCGCGTACGAGCCGGCGCGGCCGATCCTGCACGACGTGTCGTTCGAGATCCCGGCCGGCAAGACGGTGGCCGTGGTCGGCGCCTCGGGCGCCGGCAAGAGCACGCTGGCACGGCTGCTGTACCGCTTCTACGACGTCAGCGGCGGCCGCATCGCGATCGACGGCCAGGATATCCGCAGCGTCACGCAGGAGAGCCTGCGTCGCGCGATCGGCATCGTGCCGCAGGACACCGTGCTGTTCAACGACACCGTGGGCTACAACATCGCCTACGGGCGCGCCGGCGCGGGCGACGCCGAGGTGCGGGCCGCGGCGGCGGCCGCGCACATCCACGGTTTCATCGCCGCCACGCCCAAGGGCTACGACACGCTGGTCGGCGAGCGCGGCCTCAAGCTCTCGGGCGGCGAGAAGCAGCGCGTGGCGATCGCGCGCACGCTGCTGAAGAACCCGCCGATCCTGATCTTCGACGAGGCCACCTCGGCGCTCGACTCGGCCAACGAGCGCGCGATCCAGGCCGAGCTGAAGAGCGCCGCGCAGGGCAAGACCGCGCTGGTGATCGCGCACCGGCTGTCGACCATCGCCGACGCGCACGCGATCGTCGTGCTCGAGGCGGGCCGCGTGGTCGAGACCGGCAGCCATGCCGAGCTGCTGGCGCGCGACGGCCGCTATGCGCAGATGTGGCGGCTGCAGCAGGTGGAAGAGCGCGACGAGGTGGCGGCGAAGTGATCGCCGGCGGCGCGTGGCGGCGATGCGAGAATCGCCGCCCATGCCTGCGCAGCAATCGCTCACCATCACCCGCCCCGACGACTGGCACCTGCACCTGCGCGACGGCGCGGCCATGGCCGCGGTGCTGCCGGCCAGCGCGCGGCAGTTCGCGCGCGCGATCGTGATGCCGAACCTGAAGCCGCCGGTGACCACCACCGCGCAGGCGATCGCCTACCGCGAGCGCATCGCCGCCGCGTTGCCGAAGCACGGGCCCGGCAGCGACTTCGCTCCGCTGATGACGCTGTACCTCACCGACCACACGCCGCCCGACGAGGTGCGGCGCGCCAAGGCGGCGGACATCGGCGCGTTCAAGCTCTACCCGGCGGGCGCCACCACCAACAGCGACTCAGGCGTCACCGACCTGCGCCACGTATCGGCCACGCTCGAGGCGATGCAGCGCGAGGGCGTGCTGCTGCTGGTGCACGGCGAGGTCACCGACCCAGCGGTCGACGTGTTCGACCGCGAGGCGGTGTTCATCGAGCGCGTGATGCAGCCGCTGCGGCGCGATTTTCCGGCGCTGAAGGTGGTGTTCGAGCACATCACGACCAAGGAGGCCGCGCAGTACGTGGCCGACTCCGACGCCCACACCGCAGCCACCATCACCGCGCATCACCTGCTGTACAGCCGCAACGCCCTTTTCGTGGGCGGCCTGCGCCCGCACTACTACTGCCTGCCGGTGCTCAAGCGCGAGGTGCATCGCCAGGCGCTGGTGCACTCCGCCACGTCAGGCAGCCCGAAGTTCTTCCTCGGCACCGACAGCGCGCCGCACGCGGCGGCGCTGAAGGAGGCGTCGGTGTGCGGTGCCGGCTGCTACACCGCGCCGGCGGCGCTCGAGCTGTACGCCGAGGCGTTCGAGGCCGCCGGTGCGCTCGACAAGCTGGAGGGTTTCGCCAGCTTCCACGGCCCCGATTTCTACGGCCTGCCGCGCAACCGCGGCCGCGCGACGCTGCGGCGAGAGTCGTGGACGCTGCCCGAGGCCGTGCCGTTCGGCGATGCGCAGCTCAAGCCGTTGCGTGGCGGCGAGACACTGAACTGGCACCTAGTCGATTGAAGGATGACCGCATGGAACGCAAACCCCGCGTCGCGCTGCTGATCGATGCCGACAACTCGCCGGCGGCGAAGATCGACTTCATCCTCAACGAGCTGTCGACCTTCGGCGAAACCAGCATCCGCCGCGCCTACGGCAACTGGAAGAAGCAGGAGCTTCGGGGCTGGGAAGACCAACTCCACGAGCACGCGATCCGCCCGATGCAGCAGTTCGACTACAGCAAGGGCAAGAACGCGAGCGACATGGCGATGGTGATCGACGCGATGGCGCTGCTGTACACCGACCGTCCCGACGCATTCGGCATCGTGTCGTCCGACGCCGACTTCACGCCGCTGGTGATGCATCTGCGCGAGAAGGGCGCCGCGGTCTACGGCTTCGGCGCGCGCAAGACGCCCGAACCGTTCGTCACCGCGTGCTCGCGCTTTCTGTTCCTCGACGATTCGGCGGCCGACCGCGAGAGCGACGGCAACGGCGAGAAGGAGGCCACTCCAGCCGCGCCGCTGCGCGTGCCTTCGGCACAGCTGCGCCAGGACGCGAAGCTCGTGACCCTGCTGCGCAACGCGGTCACCGCGGCGCAGGACGACGACGGCTGGGCGCGCGTCGGCGCCGTCGGCCAGCAGATCGGCAACCAGGCCTCGTTCGATTCGCGCAACTACGGCTATGCCACGCTGAGCAAGCTGCTCAAGGAGACCCAGTTGTTCGACATGCGCCACGAGGGCACCAGCCAGGTCGAAGTGCGCGACAAGCGCGTGGCCAAGGGCGCCAAGGCCTGAGGCGGCTCGCGCGCCCGCTCGGGGCCGATACGCGGGATAATTGCGGGGTGGAGCAAGCCAGACCGCCGCTGGTGCATTCGCCGAAAGGCCGCACTGGAGGAAGGTCCGGACTGCACAGGGCAGCGCAGGAGGTAACGCCTCCCCACCGCAAGGTGCGAATCAGAGCCACAGAGACGAGCCGGTTCAGTCCGGAGTGAAACGCGGCAATCTTTGCGCGCAGCAACACCAAATAGGCCGGCTTTGAGGTGGCCCGCGGAGCCGGCGGGTAGGTGGCATCGAGCCGGGTGAGCGATCGCCCGGCCCAGACGAATGGCGGTCACGGCCGCGGCTTCGCAAGAGGCCGCGGCTGCACAGAATCCGGCCTACCGGCTTGCTCCACTTCTTTTCAAGCCGGCACCACGAGGTCGTGGCGCGCCAGCCAGCGCAGGCCGCTGTCCCGGGGCGCGTCGTCCAGCCGCATCTCGAGCGCGGACCGGTCGCCGGCGGGCAGTGCGCGCCACAGGAAGTCGCGCGCGTTGCCGGGGTCGCCGGCCACGAACAGTTGCGACGTCAGCTCGCCGAAGCTCGCGTGCCGAAGCTTGACGTGGATGTGCGGTGTGCGGCCAGGGTAGGGCACCGGCCTGATCGTGCGGAAGCGAAAGCGCCCGCCGGCGTCGCTGTGCGTCGAGCCGAAGCCCTGAAAGGCGTCGTCGGCGCGCTGCGCGGGCTCGGTGCTCGGATGCCGGTAGTGGCCCAGCGCATCGCACTGCCAGATCTCGACGCTGGCACCATCGATCGCACGCTCGTCGACATCCAGCACGCGGCCTTCGAGGCCCAGATGCTCGCCGCGCGCGACGCCACCGGCGTGCGGCACGCGCGTGAGGTCGGCATCCCAGTCGCTCCAGCGCTCGCGCCACGAAGGCGGAGGGTAGAACGGCCCTTCGGTCATGCGCGCGATCGCGCGCCGCGAAGACGCCAGCGCGGGCAGCGCCAGCGCCGCGGCGCTCGAGATGGCGGCTTGCAAGGCTCGACGCCGGCCGGCTTGGACACCGTTCATGGGGCCTCCGCAAAGCAATCCAACGCAGGCCGCAGCATCGCACGGACTCCGTCGCCGTGCAGGTAGCATGCGCGGCATGCAGCCGTCGTCGATCGCGAGCGAGCGCGTGGCCTTCGTCACCGGCGCCGCGCGCGGCATCGGGCTGGCCATCGCGCAGTGGTTCCATGCGCGCCACTGGCGCGTGGCGCTGATCGACATCGACCGCGAAACGCTGCAGCGCACCCACGCCGCCTGGCCCGACGCCGCTCGCGTGCTGGCGCTGCCGTGCGACGTGTCGCAGCCGGAACAGGTGGCCGCCGCGGTGCGGGCCACTGTCGATCGCTTCGGCCGCATCGACGCGCTCGTCAACAACGCCGGCGTCGCGGTGTTCAAGCCGCTGCTGCAGACCGGCTACGACGAATGGCGGCGCGTGCTGGCCACCAACCTCGACGGCGCGTTCATCTGCACGCAGGCGATCGCGCCGGTGATGTTGCGCCAGGCCGCGCCGGCGCATGCGAGCACAGCGGGCCACGAGGTCAGCGGGCGCGGCAGCATCGTGCACATCGCGTCGATCTCGGGGCTGCGCGCGAGCACCTTGCGCGTGGCCTACGGCACCAGCAAAGCGGCGCTGATTCACCTGATGCGCCAGCAGGCGGCCGAGCTCGGCGCGCAGGGCATCCGCGTCAACGCGATCGCGCCGGGGCCGGTGGAAACGGCGATGGCCGCGCAGGTGCACTCGCCGGCCATTCGCGCGGGCTACTTCGCGGCGATCCCGCTCGGCCGCTACGGGACTCCGCGGGAAATCGCCGACGCCGTGGGGTTCCTGTGCAGCGATGAGGCCAGCTACGTCAATGGCCAGGTGTTGGCCGTCGACGGCGGCTTCGACGCCACCGGCATCGGGCTGAACGACCTGTCCGTGCGCGGCGGCAACGGATAGCTACGGGCTTTCCCCAATAGCCAATCTGTGACGTTGAGGGCGCCACTGAACCTAAAACTTCCACATAGTCCCGCAAGTCGTTATTTTTTAATCGCTTTTGCCAGATCTCTGACAGTGCTCGAACGAAGGCAACTAAGTATTTGATTTCATTGATTTTTCGTTTCAAGAACGATTGACCTGACGGTTCCGCGTCCATTACAGTGCCGCACGGTGGCAGAAGGTGGGGCGGAGTGCCGGAGAACCTGTTTCAGGGGACGTCAGCGCTGACGTTGGATGCGAAAGGGCGAATTGCCGTCCCGTCGCGCCACCGCGATGTGTTGATGGCGGCCGCCGGCGGCCAGCTGACGCTCACCAAGCACCCTGCCGACTGCCTGCTGGTGCTGCCGCGCCCGGCCTGGGCGCAACTGCGAGACCGGCTGCTCGGCCTGCCGATGGAGGCCGACGGCTGGCGCCGCATCTTCCTCGGCAGCGCCGTCGACGTCGACATCGACTCCGGTTCGCGCATCCACATCTCGCCCGAGCTGCGGCGCGACGCCGGCCTCGTCCGCGATGTGCTGCTGATCGGCGTCGGCCCGCGCCTCGAGCTGTGGGACAGCGCGCGCTACGCGGCGCACGAGTCGGCGGTCAAGCAAAGCCCGATGCCCGAAGCGATCAAGAGCTTCGTCTTTTGATGCACCCGAGCGCATGGCCACACACCCCCGTCCTGTTGCACGAAGCGATCGCAGCGGTCGTCGTCAACCCGGACGGCCTCTATGTCGACGGCACGTTCGGTCGCGGCGGCCACGCGCGCGCGCTGCTGGCGCGTCTGTCGAGCGCAGGCCGGCTGTTCGCGTTCGACAAGGACCCGCAGGCCGTGCGTTCGGCGCTCGACGGGCCGTTGCGCATCGACGATGCGCGCTTCGCGATCGAGCATGCGAGCTTCGCGGCGATGCGCGAGCGCCTGCACGCGCGCGGCATCGCCGCGGTGCACGGCGTGCTGCTCGATCTGGGAGTCAGCTCGCCGCAGATCGACGAGCCGTCGCGCGGCTTCAGTTTCCGCGCCGATGCGCCGCTGGACATGCGCATGGACACCAGCCGCGGCGAGACCGCGGCGCAGTTCCTGCAACGCGCCGATGAGCGCCAGATCGCCGAGGTGATCCGCGACTATGGAGAAGAACGGTTTGCTGTTCCGATTGCAAAAGCGCTTGTTGCTCGCCGCGCGGGCGGGCGTCCGGTTGGACGCACCGTCGAACTGGCCGAACTCGTGGCTCGTGCGGTCAAGACCCGCGAGCCGGGCCAGGACCCTGCAACGCGCACGTTTCAGGCTCTTCGGATTTTCGTCAACGCTGAACTCGAGGAACTCCAGCAGGGGTTGAACGCGGCGATGGATCTGCTGCTACCCCACGGCCGGCTGGCGGTGATCAGCTTCCACTCGCTGGAAGACCGCATCGTCAAGCGCTTCATCGCGCGCGAGAGCAAGAGCGAGCCCGATCGCCGCGCGCCGTTCGCGCCGCCTGCGCCGGTGCGGCTGCGCGCGCTGGCGCGCGTGCGGCCGGGTGCCGCCGAGGTGCAGGCCAACCCGCGCGCGCGTTCGGCGGTGATGCGCGTGGCCGAACGCACGGAGGTCGGGGCGCCGCACGGCCGCTCCGAAGGCGCTCGCTCCCCCTCGGGGGGAGGGCCTGAAGGGCCAAGGGGGCCATGACATGACCAGAATCCACTTCGTGCTGCTGCTGGCGCTGATCTTCAGCTGCCTGGCGCTGGTGCAGACGCAATACGAATCGCGCCGTCTGTTCGACGAGGCCAACCGCGCGCGCGACGAACTGGCGCGCCTGGATGCCGAGGCGCAACGCCTCGAGGCCGAGCGCCAGGCGCAGGCCACGCACCTGCGCGTCGAGAAGGTGGCGCGCGAGAAGTTGGCGATGCGCACGGTGACGCCGGCGGTCACCCAGTTCGTGGTCGATGTCGCCGCCTCGGGAGTGGCCCGATGATCGTGCGCCGGCGTCGCACCCCCAGCGCCGTCAGCGCGCGCAGCCTGGCCTACGCAAGCAGCCCGCTGCTGGCGTCGAAGACTCCGCCGTGGCGCAGCCGCTTCCTGGTGGTGCTGGTGGCGCTGGGCTTCCTCGGCTTGCTGGCTCGCGCGGTGTACGTGCAGATCGTCGCGTCGGACTTCTACCTGGAGCAGGGCGAGCGTCGCTACGTCCACACCTACGACGTGCCGGCCAGCCGCGGGCGCATCATCGACCGCAACGGGTTGATCCTCGCCACCAGCGTGGCGACGAACACGGTGTACCTCAACCTCAAGCAGTACAGCGCCACGCCGCAGCAACGGCGCGAGCTGCTGCGTCTGCTGGGCATGACGCGCGCGGAGTTCGCCGAGCGGCTGGACACCCGGCTGACCGAGGTGGTGCTCAAGCGCCAGCTGCCCGACAACACATGGCGACAGATCCGCACGCTCGGGCTCAAGGGCCTGCGCGCCGAACCTGGCTACACGCGCAGCTACCCCGAGGGCGAGGCGGCTGCGCAGTTGGTGGGTTTCACCGACATCCGCGAGCGCGGCCAGGAGGGCCTCGAGCTGGCGTTCGAGAAGGATCTCGAAGGTCGCGACGGCCAGCGCGGCATCGTGCGCGACGGCGTCGGCCGCGTCATCGACGACTACACCGACGCGATCGACCCCGAGCATGGGCGCGAGATTCAGTTGTCGATCGACACCAAGGTGCAGTTCTTCGCCTACCAGCGGGTGCGCGACGCGGTGCTCGAGCACCGCGCCAAGGCCGGCAGCGCGGTGGTGATCGACGTCGTCACCGGCGAGGTGCTGGCGCTGGCCAACTACCCGAGCTACAACCCGGGGCAGCGCGGCAGCCTGAGCCGCGAGCAGCTCAGCGAAGCGGCGCGCAACCGCGCGCTGACCGACGTCTTCGAGCCGGGGTCGGTGGTCAAGCCGTTCGTCGCCGCGTGGGCGCTCGAGAGCGGCCGCGTGCGCCCCGACACCGTGATCGGCACGGCGTCGTTCTCGGTGGGCGGCAAGCCGATCCACGACACCCATCCGCACGCCGCGATGACGGTGGCCGAGATCATCCAGCGCTCGAGCAACATCGGCGCCGCCAAGCTGGCGATGCAGATGGAGCCGCGCGAGCTGTGGGAGCTGTACCGCAACGTCGGCTTCGGCGAGCGGCCGCAGATCGAGTTCCCCGGCGCCGTCAGCGGGCGTCTGCGCCCGTTCAAGCGCTGGAAGCCGGTGGACCAGTCGCGGATGGCATTCGGCTACGGCCTGTCGACCTCGCTGCTGCAACTCGCGCGCGCCTACACGGTGTTCGCACGCGACGGCGAGATCGTGCCGGTGACGATGCTGCGTCAGGATCATCCCGCCGCCGGCGTGCGTGTGCTTTCGCCGCAGGTGGCGCGCGAGGTGCGCAAGATGCTGCAGATGGTCACCGAGGCCGGCGGCACCGCGACGCGCGCACAGGCCATGGGCTACAGCGTCGGCGGCAAGACGGGCACCGCGTACGCGCAGGACGGCGGCGACTACGCCACCAGCAAGCACCGCGCGTGGTTCGTCGGCATGGCGCCGATGACGCAGCCGCGCGTCGTGGTGGCGGTGATGATCGACCAGCCGAGCGTCGGCGGCCACTACGGCGGCGAGGTCGCCGCGCCGGTGTTCAGTCAGGTGGTGCAGCAGACGCTGCGCCTGCTCAACGTGCCGCCCGACCTCGAGGTGCGGCGGCAGATCGTCGCGCACGCGCCCGTGCAGGCCGCCGTGGCGCTGGCTCGCTGATGGCCATGGTCGAACTGCGCGATCCCGAGGGTGCCGTGGCCTGGCTGCGCGCCGCAGGCGCTCGCTCGCTCGCCACCGACAGCCGGCGCGTGCGCGCCGGCGACGCGTTCCTCGCCTGGCGCGGGGCGCGCGACGACGGCCGTGCGCACGTCGCCGCGGCGCTGGCCGCCGGCGCGGCGTGCTGCCTGGTCGACGCAGATGGTGCCGACGCGTTCGCGTTCGACGAGCGCCGCGTCGCGCGCGCGAGCGCGCTGAAGACGATCGCCGGCTCGATCGCCGATGCCTGGTACGCGCGGCCGAGCATGCGGCTCGAAGTCGTCGCGGTCACCGGCACCAACGGCAAGACCTCGGTCGCCTGGTGGACCGCGCAGGCGCTGTCGGCGCTCGGCCGCCGCTGTGGCGTCATCGGCACGCTCGGCGTCGGCGAGCCGCCGCTGGCCGGCGCTGCGGCGGGCGATCGCGCCGCGCTGCGCGACACCGGCCTGACCACGCCCGACGCGGTGATGCTGCAGGCCGCGCTCGCCGACTTCGCTGCGCAGGGCTTCGACGCCTGCGCGATGGAAGCGTCGTCGATCGGGCTGGTCGACCCTCGTCTGGTCGGCACGCGGATCACGATGGCGCAGTTCACCAACTTCACGCAGGACCACCTCGACTACCACGGCGACATGCCTGCCTACTGGGCCGCCAAGCGCACCCTGTTCGGCTGGCCGGGGCTGCGCGCCGCGGTGATCAACGTCGACGACGAGCAAGGCGCCGCGCTGGCAACGGAGCTGGCTGCCGCCGGCTCGCCACCGTCGCTGTGGACCTACTCGCTGCACGGCGACGCAACGGTGCTCGCGCGCGACCTGCGCTACGAAGGCGACGGCTTGGCGTTCGACCTCGTCGAGGGCGATCGCGTGCAGCCGGTGCGCTGCCGCCTGGTCGGCCGCTACAACGCGAGCAACCTGCTGGCGGTGGTGGGCGCGCTGCGCGCGCTCGGGGTCGATCTGGCGGCCGCGGCCCAAGTGCTGCCGAAACTGTCGCCGGTGCCGGGCCGCATGCAGCAGGTGAGCCTGCCCGACGCACGGACGCCGCTGGTCGTGGTGGACTACGCTCATACGCCCGACGCGCTCGAGCAGGCGCTGCTGGCGCTGCAGCCGCTGGCGCGCACGCGCGCAGGCGCGCTGTGGTGCGTGTTCGGCTGCGGCGGCAATCGCGACGCCACCAAGCGGCCGCTGATGGGAGCGATCGCGCGTCGCTGCGCGCAGCACGTGGTGCTCACCAGCGACAACCCGCGCCACGAGGCGCCGTCGTTGATCCTGGCGCAGATCCTCGCCGGGATTCCCGACAGCGATGGCGTCGACGTGATCGAGGACCGCGCCGCAGCGATCCACGAGGCCGTCGAGCGCGCACAGCCGAGCGACGTCGTGCTGATCGCCGGCAAGGGCCACGAGCAGACGCAGGAGGTGGCCGGTGTCAAGCGCGCGTTCAGCGACGTCGCGGTGGCAATGCAGGCGCTGCAGTTGCGCGGCGGCGCGATGGGAGCGGTCGCGTGAGCACCATGGCGGCATCGATGATGACGCTCGCGCAGGCGCAGGCGATGGTGCCCGGCGCGATGCTGGTCGGCGATGGCGCGCTGGCGCTGCAGCGCGTGCACACCGACACCCGCACGCTGCGCGCGGGCGATCTGTTCGTCGCGCTCCGTGGCGAACGCTTCGACGGCCACGGCTTCCTCGCGCAGGCGCGCGACGCCGGTGCCGCCGCGGCGATCGCCGAGCGCGGCCTCGCCGAGAACCAGCTGTCGGGTCTGCTGGTGGGCGACAGCCTGCTCGCGCTGCAGGAACTGGCCGCGTCGTGGCGTGCGCGCATGACGCTGCCGCTGATCGCGGTCGCCGGCAGCAACGGCAAGACCACGGTGACGCAGATGCTGGCGGGCATCCT
This sequence comes from Burkholderiaceae bacterium, assembly GCA_036280035.1. Classification (GTDB taxonomy): domain Bacteria; phylum Pseudomonadota; class Gammaproteobacteria; order Burkholderiales; family Burkholderiaceae_C; genus JAEUPI01. The sequence goes on from DASURM010000323.1 coordinate 15,473, forward strand.
GCGTGCCTGGCACGGCGAGGCGGCGCTGGCCACCGCAGGCAACTTCAACAACCACATCGGCGTGCCGCTGACCGTGCTGCGGCTGCGGCCCGGGCACCGCGCGGCGGTGGTCGAACTGGGCATGAACCACCCGGGCGAGATCGCAGCGCTGGCGCGCATCGCGGCGCCGACGGTCGCGCTGGTCAACAACGCGCAGCGCGAACACCAGGAGTTCATGGCCAGCGTCGAGGCGGTGGCGCGCGAGAACGGCGCCGCGATCGAGGCGCTGCCGGCCTCCGGCACGGCGGTGTTCTCTGCCGACGACGCGATGGCGCCGGTCTGGCGTGCGCAGGCCGGCGCACGGCGGCTGCTGACCTTTTCCACCGGCGGCGATGCCGACGTCACCGCGCAGGCCGCGTGGGCGACTGACCACTGGGTGCTGCAGGTGCGCACGCCCGCGGGGCGCGCCGCCGCGACGCTGCACGCCGCCGGTGTGCACAACGTGCACAACGCGCTGGCCGCCACCGCCGCGGCGCTGGCCGCCGGCGTGCCGCTGGCGTCGATCGTGCAGGGCATCGAGCGCTTCGCGGCGGTGAGCGGCCGCTCGCGGTTGCTGCGGTGGCCGCGCGACGGCGCGCGCGTCGCGCTGGTCGACGACAGCTACAACGCCAACCCCGACTCGGTGCGCGCGGCGATCGACCTGCTCGCCGGCCTGCCGGGCCCGCACTGGCTGGTGCTCGGCGACATGGGCGAGGTCGGCGCGCACGGCCCCGAATTCCACCGCGAGGTCGGCGCCTATGCGCGCGAGCGCGGCATCGAGCACTTGTGGGTTGCCGGCGCCTTGTGCGAGCACGCGGCGCAAGCGTTCGGAACCGGCGCACGGCGCTTCGACGACGCGCCGGCGCTGATCGCCGCGCTGGGCGGGGCGCCGCGCTGCGCCTCCGCGCTGGTCAAGGGCTCGCGCTTCATGGCAATGGAGCGCGTGGTACGCGCGCTGGTCCCGCAGGAGGGCGCGCATGGCCATTGAATGCCGGGCGACGAGGTGTGCGCGATGCTGATCACGCTGGCGCAGTGGCTGCAGGCGCATTCTCCGGAGACCTTCGGCTTCCTGCGCGTCGTGCAGTACCTGACCTTCCGCGCGGTGATGGCGGCGATGACCGCGCTACTGATCGGGCTGGCGTTCGGGCCGTGGGTGATCCGCCGCCTGGGCGAGCTGAAGATCGGCCAGCCGGTGCGCGAGTACGGCGTGGAGTCGCACCTGATGAAGCGCGGCACGCCGACCATGGGCGGCGTGCTGATCCTGATCGCGGTCGGCATCTCGACGCTGCTATGGTTCGACTGGAGCAACCGCTTCGTCTGGATCGTGCTGCTGGTGACCTTCGGCTTCGGCACCATCGGCTGGATCGACGACTGGCGCAAGGTCGTCAAGCGGGACCCCGAAGGCATGCCCTCGGGCGAGAAGTACTTCTGGCAGTCGGTGATCGGCTTGATCGCCGCGATCTACCTCGCGTTCAGCGTGTCGGAGACGACCAACCTGCGCGTCTTCGAGCTGTTCCTGCGCTGGGTGCAGAGCGGCTTCTCCAACGAGCTGCCGCCCAAGGCCGACCTGATGCTGCCGTTCTTCAAATCGGTGAGCTATCCGCTGGGCGTGTTCGGCTTCATCGCGCTGAGCTACGTGGTGATCGTCGGCTCGAGCAACGCGGTCAATCTGACCGACGGCCTCGACGGGCTGGCGATCATGCCGGTGGTGATGGTCGGCTCGGCGCTCGGCGTGTTCGCCTACGTGGTCGGCAGCTCGGTGTACTCGCGCTATCTGCTGTTCCCGCACATCCCCGGTGCCGGCGAGCTGCTGATCTTTTGCGCCGCGATGGCCGGCGCGGGGCTGGCGTTTTTGTGGTTCAACGCCCACCCGGCGCAGGTGTTCATGGGCGACGTCGGTGCGCTCGCGCTCGGCGGTGCGCTGGGCACGATCGCCGTCATCACGCGGCAGGAGATCGTGCTCGCGATCATGGGCGGCGTGTTCGTGATGGAAGCGCTGTCGGTGATGATCCAGGTCGGTTGGTTCAAGTACACCAAGCGCCGCTACGGCGCGGGCCGGCGCATCCTGCTGATGGCGCCGCTGCACCACCACTTCGAGAAGAGCGGCTGGACCGAGACTCAGGTGGTGATCCGCTTCTGGATCATCACGATGCTGCTGTGCCTGGTGGGGCTGGCGAGTTTGAAGCTGCGGTGACGGCATGAGCAGTCTCGGTTCCCCGCTGCACGGTCAACACGTCCTGGTGTTGGGGCTCGGCGCGTCGGGCCTGGCGATGGCGCGCTGGTGCGCGCGCGCCGGCGCGCACGTCGCGGTGTGGGATTCGCGCGACGCGCCGCCGCAGGCGGCCGCGCTGCGCGAGCAGGTGCCCGCTGCGCAGTTGCGCGGCGGCGCGTTCGATGCGCAGGCGCTGGCCGGCGTGCAGCTGCTGCTGAAGAGCCCGGGGCTCGGGCCCAACGATCCGCGCATTGCCGCGGCGCTGCAGGCCGCGCGAGCGGCAGGCGTGCCGGTGGCCGGCGAGCTCGACCTGTTCATGCAGGCCTTGACTGCGCTGCGCGACGAGCGCGGCTACGCGCCGCAAGTCCTGGCCGTCACCGGCACCAACGGCAAGACGACGACCACCGCGTTGACCGCGCTGCTGGTCGAGCGCACCGGGCGCAGCGCGCTGGCCGCCGGCAACATCGGGCCGACGATGCTCGACACGCTGATGCGTGTGCTCGACGAGGGCGGCGAGTTGCCGCAAGTGTGGGTGCTCGAGCTGTCGAGCTTTCAGCTCGACGGCGTGCACGGCTTCGAGCCGAGCGCGGCCACCGTGCTCAACCTGACGCAGGATCACCTCGACTGGCACGGCGACATGGCCGCCTACGCCGCGGCCAAGGCGCGCATCTTCGGCGCACGCACGGTGGCGGTGATCAACCGCGACGACCCGCAAGTCGAGGCAATGGTCGCCGCGCCCGCGGCGCCGGCCGCCAAGGGCAGGGCGAAGAGTGTCAAGCCGGTGAAGCGTGTCGTGGTGCGCTTCGGTCTGCAGGCGCCGACGGCTCCGGGCGACTACGGCCTCGCCACCGAGGGCGGCATCGCCTGGCTGGTGCGGGCGCTGCCCGACGACGATGAACCGCGGCGGCGCAAGGAGAGCGAGCCGCCCGCCGAGATCCACCTGCAGCGGCTGATGCCGGCCGATGCGCTGCGCCTGCGCGGCCGCCACAACGCCGCCAACGCGCTGGCCGCGCTCGCACTGGCTGGCGCGATCGGCTGCCCGCTGGCGCCGATGCTGCATGGCCTGCGCGAGTACGCCGGCGAGCCGCACCGCGTGCAACCGGTGGGCCGCGTCGGCGACGTCGAGGCGTTCGACGACAGCAAGGGCACCAACGTCGGCGCCACGGTGGCGGCGCTGCAGGGCCTGGGCGACGACAAGGCGCCGGCCAGGCTGGTGGTGATCCTCGGCGGCGACGGCAAGGGGCAGGACTTCGCGCCGCTGGCCGAGCCCGTGGCACTCCACGCGCGCGCGGTGGCGCTGATCGGCCGCGACGCGCCGGCGATCCAGCGCGCGCTTGCCGCCACCGGCGTGCCGATGCAGCGCCATGCCGATCTGCCGGCCGCGGTGCGCTGGTGCTTCGAGCAGGCGCACGCGGGCGACGCGGTGCTGCTGAGCCCGGCGTGCGCCAGCTTCGACATGTTCCGCGACTACAGCCACCGCGCCGAAGTGTTCGTGCAGGCGGTTCACGAGCTGGCGGCCGAGCGCGGGGAGGTCAGTGCGTGAGCGCCGCACGGCCGCTCCGAAGGCGCTCGCTCCCCCTCGGGGGGACGGCGCGCAGCGCCAAGGGGGTCCAATGAAGGCGGCGCTGCAACGCTTCGGCCTGCGCTCGCTGCTCGCACGCTGGCACGCGGCGCCCAAGCAGCGCGCGCTGCCGGTCAGGAGCGGCCTCGAGCGCGTGACGCCGAGCCCGACGCGCATCGCCGGCTTCGACCAAGCATTGGCGCTGCTGGTGGTGGCGCTGCTCGCGTTCGGCCTGGTGATGGTGTATTCGGCCAGCGTCGCGCTGCCCGACAGCCCCAGAGGCGCGCGGGTCAGCGAGTTGTACTTCCTGGCGCGTCATTCGACGGCGATCGCCATCGGCATCGTCGCCGCACTGGTGGCGCTGCAGGTGCCGATCGCGGTGTGGGAGAAGTGGGCGCCGTGGCTGTTCGTCGGCGCGCTGCTGCTGCTGGCGCTGGTGCTGGTGCCGTACGTCGGGGCGATGAAGAACGGCGCGCGACGCTGGATCTCGCTGGGCGTCCTGAACTTCCAGCCCAGCGAGGCGGCCAAGCTGGTGATGACGATGTACGCGGCCAGCTACATGGTGCGCAAGATGGACGTCAAGGAGCACTTCTTCAAGGCGGTGTGGCCGATGGCGGTAGCGCTGGCCGTGATCGGTTTGCTGCTGCTGGCCGAGCCCGACATGGGCGCCTTCGTCGTCATCGCGGCGATCGCGGTCGGCATCCTGTTCCTCGGGGGTGTCAACGGCCGCATGTTCGTGCTGATCTGCACGGTGCTGGCCGCGGCGTTCGTGGCCATGATCGCCTTCAGCGACTGGCGCGCCGAGCGCATCTGGGCCTGGCTCGACCCGTGGAACGAGAAGTACTCGCGCGGCCGGGCTTACCAGCTCACGCACTCGCTGATTGCCTTCGGCCGCGGCGGCATCTTCGGCGAGGGCCTGGGCGGCAGCGTCGAGAAGCTCAACTACCTGCCCGAGGCGCACACCGACTTCCTGCTCGCGGTGGTCGGCGAGGAACTCGGCTTCGTCGCCGTCGCGATCATCATCGCCGCCTTCTTCTGGATGACGCGGCGCATCTTCGTGATCGGCCGCCAGGCGATCGCGCTCGACCGCGTGTTC